>NZ_JBCNYA010000005.1:0-149440 GCF_049727805.1 Frateuria sp. YIM B11624 | reverse complement strand
GGCGCTGCGCGAGGACCCCGACTACATCCTGGTCGGCGAGCTGCGCGACCTGGAAACCATCCGCCTGGCGCTGACCGCCGCGGAAACCGGCCACCTGGTGTTCGGCACGCTGCACACCAGCTCGGCGGCCAAGACCATCGACCGCATCATCGACGTGTTCCCGGCCGGCGAGAAGCCGATGGTGCGTTCGATGCTGTCCGAGTCGCTGCGCGCGGTGATCTCGCAGACGCTGCTGAAGAAGGTCGGCGGCGGCCGCATCGCGGCGCACGAGATCATGGTCGGCATCCCGGCCATCCGCAACCTGATCCGCGAGGACAAGGTGGCGCAGATGTACTCCTCGATCCAGACCGGCCAGCAGTACGGCATGCAGACGCTCGACCAGAACCTGCAGGATCTGGTCAAGCGCGGCGTGGTCGCGCGGCAGGAAGCGGTCGGGTATGCCAAGAACAAGGACATCTTCAAGTAAGGAACGGCACCGGGCCGTTCCCGTGCTCCACTTCCAGCGCGTCTCCCGGAGGAGACCACCATGAGCGATTTCGATTTCACCTCCTTCCTCAAGCTGATGGTGCACAAGAAGGCGTCGGACCTTTTCATCACCGCCGGCGTGGCGCCGTCGATGAAGCTGCAGGGGCGCATCGTGCCGATCACGCAGAGCCCGCTGTCGGTGCAGCAGGCGCGCGACATGGTGCTCAACGTCATGACGCCGATGCAGCGCGAGGAGTTCGAGAAGACCCACGAGTGCCAGTTCGCGATTTCCGCGCAGGGCGTGGGCCGCTTCCGCGTGTCGTGCTTCTACCAGCGCAACTGCGTGGGCATGGTGCTGCGCCGGATCGAGTCGAAGATTCCCACCTTCGAGGAGTTGACCCTGCCGCCGGTGCTCAAGTCGCTGTCGATGACCAAGCGCGGCATCATCATCTTCGTCGGCGCCACCGGTTCGGGTAAGTCCACCTCGCTGGCCGCGATGGTCGGCTACCGCAACCAGAACTCGACTGGTCACATCATCACGATCGAGGACCCGATCGAGTACGTGCACAAGCACGAGGGCTGCATCATCACCCAGCGCGAGATCGGCATCGACACCGACAACTGGGACAACGCGCTGAAGAACACGCTGCGCCAGGCGCCCGACGTGATCCTGATCGGCGAGGTGCGTACCCGCGAGACGATGGAGTACGCGATCAACTTCTCCGAAACCGGCCACCTGTGTCTGTGCACGCTGCACGCGAACAACGCCAACCAGGCGATCGACCGCATCCTGCACTTCTTCCCGGAGGACCGGCGCCAGCAGTTGTTCATGGACCTGTCGCTGAACCTCAAGGGCATCGTGGCGCAGCAGCTCATTCCCACGCCCGACGGCAAGGCGCGGCGCGTCGCGGTGGAGGTGCTGCTGGGCACGCCGCTGGTGCAGGACTACATCCGCCAGGGCGAGATCCACAAGATCAAGGAAGTGATGAAGGAGTCGGTGAACCTGGGCATGCGCACCTTCGACCAGAGCCTGGTCGAGCTCTACCACGCCGGCGAGATCAGCTACGAGGACGCGCTGCGCCACGCCGATAGCTCCAACGAGGTGCGCCTGCGCATCAAGCTGGCGCAGGGCGGCGACGCGCACACGCTGTCGCAGGGGTTGGAAGGCGTGGAACTGGAGGAGACCCGCGACAGCAACCAGTTCGGCGGCGGCATGCTGCGTCGCTGAAGCGCGGCAGCTCCGCGGGACCGGCAACAAAAAAAGGAGCCCGCAGGCTCCTTTTTTGTTGCGCGCGATCAACCGGCGATCAAGGCGAATCGGTCGCGGCGGTTACCGTAAGGCCGGTCGCGTCGACGCTCTTGACGCCCTTGACGCTATGGGCGACCTGGATCGCGCGGTTCTTTTCCATGTTGCTGCCGACCTTGCCGGTCAGGCGCACCATGCCTTCGGTAGTGTCCACGGAAATGTCGGTGGCGTGGATGTCCTTGGTGGTGGCGAATTCGGACTTCACCTTGGTGGTGATCCAGGCATCGTCCACCTTGCCCGGCACGGTCTGGTTGGCCGACTGCATGCTGCCGCTGGACTGCGCATCGGCATCCTGCGCGAGGGCCTGCGCGAACGGTACGGCGGCCAGCGCAGCGGTCAGGCCGGCGGCGGCGAGGGTTCGATGGAACGCGGAACGGGTACGCATGGCACTCTCTCCTTCGTGTGACTTTCGCAAGACGGCGCGTTTGCACCGTGGTGATCATCGCAACAGGGCACCCGTGAACGAGGCGTGCGTTGTCCGCCGCGTCGTTCAGTGCCAATTACCGTTGCAGACGCGCGGCTGAAACGAAGGTTGGAGCGATGCGAAAAGCGAGTGATCGGCATGTCGGTCGCGCGCCCTTGCGGTGACCGACGGCACGCTTGCCGCCAGCGTCCGGCAAGAAAAAGGGGCGCCGAGGGCGCCCCTTCGAAGACCTACGAAACGGTCGCCTACTTCAGCGTGGTCTGGCTGGTGATCACCAGGCCATCGCTGTCGACGTGCGCCTCGGCATCCATCGATTCGACGCGGGCGGCCTGGGCGCGCATGGCGGCGAACTGGGCCTTGGTGCGCGCGTCGCTGGCGGCCTTGTCGGCCTGGTCCTGCGGGCTGGCGGAGTCGTCCTTGCCCAGCGCAGCCGCGGCGGCGGCCAGGCCGTCGGCCTTCTGCTGCATCAGGGTGACCCAATCCAGGTACATCTGGCCGCTCAGGTGCATGCGCAGCATCTGGCCGGCGTTGCCGGCTGGCGCATTGAGCGCGTCGGCGAGCTTGGCATCCTCACCCGCGCCGATGCCCAGGCCCAGGCTCTTCGGTCCCATCGCCATCCACGCCGGCTGGCCGAACATGTTGGCCAGGGTGGGCGGCAACGCTACCGGCTTGCCGTCAGCGGCGAGCTTCAGCTGCGCCAGGGCCGGAGTCATCATCTGGCCCATCGCCAGCAGGCCGGCCGGATTGCCGGTGCCCAGCACCAGCCGGCCGGTGAACTGGGGCATGGCGTTGCCCTTGCCCGGCGTGAAGCTGTCCAGCGAAAGGCCGAGGCCGAGCAGGTCGCCGAACGGCGGGATCGCCGCCTTCTGCATGGCGGGCCCGAGCTTGGCGAAACTGTCGTTGAGGTCGACCAGCGCGGGGCAGGTGAACGGCTTGGCCGTCACCGCATCGGCCTGGGCGCTCCAGAACGTGCGCAACTGCGCCACCGGCAGGCCGAGGAAGAACTCGAACGGTGAACCGCCCTGCGCCGCGCCAAGCCCGGGCAGCTCCACCTTCAGGCCGCTGAAGGCCTGGGTGATGTCGCTGGCCAGCGCCACGTCCCAGCGCATGTCCTGGTGCTTGGCCTCCAGCCGGGTGTAGCCGAAGCTCAGCGCCGGCACGCGGCTGGCGATGCGCGTGGCATCGGCCTGGCAACTGGCCGGGATCTGCAACTGGTTGGCCACCGGCTCGCCGGTCTTGGCCGACTCGGCCTGCGCGCGGGCCTTGAACAGCGCACCGAACAGCGGGTCCTTGCCGCTGGCGGCCAGCGGCAGGGCGCGCGCCAGGTCGAGTTCGCCCACGGCCCATTTTTCATAGCCCTTGGCCTTGGCCAGCTTCTCCAGGCGGCCGTCGTCCTGCAGGTTTTTGGCCGGGCGGTCCAGTCCCAACGCCTGGCGCAGCAGCGGCTGGGCGGCGTCGGCCGGCAGGATCGCGGCGACCGCCTGCTTGCCCACCACGGCCAGCACCAGTTCGGTGCCGGTCGCGGCCGAAACATGGCGGCGATAGTTCTGCTTGCCGATGCTGGCGACGTCCAGCTTCTTGCCGTAGGCGGTTTCCAGGCGGCCGACGAAGGCCTCGAACGCGTCGGCGTCGCTCAACTGGAAGCGCAGCACGGGCGCCAGACCCAGGCCGTAGAGCGCCGAATAGCCCTTCAGGTCCAGGCCGGCATTCTGCGCGAAGCCCTCGATGCTCTTGCCGTCGAGTTCCTTGGCGAAGGCGCGCAGCAGGTTGGCGCTGTCCGGATCCTTGGCGGCCATCTCGTCGGCGGCGGCGCGCAGCTGGGCCAGCTCGGCCGGCAGTTGTGCGTTGGCCTGGGCCAGCAGGGCGGTGCGTGTGTCATCGTCCAGCACATCCAGGTTGGCCACGACGTAGGGCGTGTCCGCGGGAACGAAGGCCAGCGGGGCATCCTTGTCCTTGTGCCCGCAGGCCGCCAACAGCAGGCCGGCAAAGGCCAGCGCGAGAGTGCGCGTCGTCGATCGCATGGTTTTCGGTTCCCCTGAAAAAGAAGAAAGGCGCGGCCATTATGCCGCGCCCGCGAGCTGTGCTGCCTGTGCCCCGCCAGCGGCGCGGCAGGCGGATCGCGCTCAGCGGCCGAGCAGTTCGCCCAGCACCGCCATGCGCACGAACACGCCGTTGCCGACCTGCTCGAGGATCTTCGACTGGGCGCCGTCGGCGACGTCGGAGGCGATCTCCACGCCGCGGTTGATCGGCCCCGGATGCATCACCAGGCAGCCCTTGGCGGCGCGTGCCAGGCGGCGGGTATCCAGGCCGTAGCGTGCGAAGTAGGCCGCCTCGTCCGGCAGTTCCGTGGCGCTCATGCGCTCCTTCTGCAGGCGCAACATGATCGCCACGTCGGCGCCCTCGATCGCCTCGTCGAAGTTCTCGACGAAGACGCAACGCGGGAATTCCTCCTGCGTGGGCATCAGCGGCGCCGGGCCGCACAGGCGGATCTCGCGTACGCCCATGGCGGTGAGCGCGTGCACGTCCGAGCGGGCCACGCGCGAGTGCCTGATGTCGCCGCAGATCACCACCGCCAGGTTCTCGAAATCCGGACGGTGCTCGCGGATGGTCAGCACGTCGAGCAGGCCCTGGGTCGGATGGGCGCGGTTGCCGTCGCCGGCATTGATGACCGAGACGCCGCTCATGGCGTGGCGCACCAGTTCCTCCGGCGTGCCGGAGACCTTGTGGCGCACGACGATCGCGTCCAGGTGCATCGCTTCGAGCGTGTGCAGCGTGTCGAACAGCTCCTCGCCCTTGGCCGTCGAGGAGAAGCCGATGTCGAAGTTGATCACGTCGGCGCCGAGCCGGCGCGCGGCCAGCTCGAACGAGGTGCGCGTGCGCGTGGACGGCTCGAAGAACAGGTTGAGCACGGTGCGCCCGGCGAGCAGGTCCAGCTTGCGGGTGCCATGCGCGCAGGCGTCGCGCATCGAAAGGGCGCGGTCGAGCAGACGCTCGATGCAGGCGCGCGGCAGGTTTTCCAGCGTGGTCAGGTGGCGCAGGCGCGAGTGCATGGCGGGCGGTTCGAAGCGGGTGGGAATGAACATGCGGTCAGCCGGTCGTGGTCGTATCGGATGCGGCGAGCCAGCGCTCGAGGATCACCGCGGCGGCTTCGGCGTCGATCGCCGCGGCATCGCGGCGGCGCCGCGTGCCGGCGGCGCGCGCCTGTGCGAAGCGCTGTGCGGCTTCCTGCGAGCTGTGCTGTTCGTCCACCAGCGCGACTGGCGCGCGGTAGCGCTCGCGCAGGTGTTCGGCAAAGCGGCGGGCGAGGCGGGTGGCCGGCTGGACGGTGCCGTCGGGCGCCAGCGGCAGGCCGACGACCAGCGTCTCGGGCAGCCACTGCTTCTGCAGGGCATCGAGCTGGATCCAGTCCGGACCGCTCTCGTGCACGGGCACCACGGCCAGGGCGCGCGCGCTGGCGGTGATCCGGTTGCCGACGGCCACGCCGATCAACTTGCTGCCGACGTCGAAGCCGAGCACGCAGCTCATGCGTGGCCGGCGTAGCCGGGAAGCTGCAGCGGATCGACGCCGACCAGGCCGGCGGCCGCGCTCCAGCGTTCCTCCAGCGGCGTGTGGAACATGACCCGTTCGTTGGCCTCGGCGGTGAGCCAGCTGTTGTCCTTCAGCTCCTGCTCCAGCTGGCCGGCGCTCCAGCCGGCGTAGCCCAGCGCCATCAACGCGTCCTGCGGGCCCTCGCCGGCGGCCATCGCGACCAGGATGTCGCGCGAGGTGGTGACCGACCAGTCGGCGTTGATGCGGTAGCTCGATTCCCAGTGCCCGTGCTCGCGGTGCAGCACGAAGCCGCGCTCCTGCTGCACCGGGCCACCGATCAGCACCGGCCGGTCGGCCAGTTCCTGGTCGGAGCAGTCGAGCTTGAGCTGGGCCAGCACGTCGCCGAGTCGGTATTCGGAAAGCCGGTTGACCAAGAGGCCGACCGCGCCGTCCTCGTCGTGCTGGCAAAGGAAAGCCACGCTCCGCGAGAACGGCGGCTCGGCCAGGCTCGGCATGGCGATCAGGAAATGTCCGGCGAGGGTCTGCGGGGCAGGTACGGCGCTCATGCGGCCATTGTAATGCGGCGGAAGGGCGTCCGTTGTAGCGCGGGCGATGTGAAGCGGCCGCGGTGGGTTATGCCCGGGTTTTCCAGCCGGCCGGAGTCAGGCGGGCCGCTGTCGCGCCTACTTGTTGCGCAGCACGTTGCCCGGCAGGAACTGCCAGGTGCGGGTGATGTAGAGCTCGTCCACGTGCTGTTCGTTCGGGATTGGCGGGAACGGCGCGGACAGCCGCACGATGCGCACGGCCGCCTTGTCCAGCACCGGCTCGCCGGAACTGCGGATCACGTCGATCGCCTTGACGCTGCCGTCGCGGCGCAGCGTCACCGTCATTTCGAGCTCGCCATGCAGGTTCTGCCGGCGCGCTTCCTCCGGATAGTTGAGGTTGCCGATGCGCTCGATGCGGTCCACCCAGCCGCGCATGTAGGCGGCGTAGACGTATTCCTTGGTGTTGGCCGAGATGAATTTCTTCTTCGGCCGCTTGGCGTAGGCCTCGGTGCGGTGACGCAGCTCGGCGGCGAGCTGGGCCATTTCCTGGCGCCGGCGCAGTTCGTCGGCCGTGGGCGTGTCCTGCGTTTCGTGCAGGGGGTGCGCGTTGTCGCTGGTCACGCTGAAATCGCTGCGTCCGCTGGTCGTGATGCGGCGCGCCGGCGTTGCTTCCTGCGGTCGCGGCACGGTCGCCTCGACCGGCTGCGGCGCGGTACCTGGAGTGGGACGGGGCAGCGCGCCGGAGAAGGGCTGCGAGGGCCGCGCGGCGCGGTCGCTCTGGCCGCCGCCCTGGTTGTTCGCCTGGGCCAGGAAGTCGGCCTTGTCCGGGGCCTCGCGGTTGGCGACGTCGACCAGGGTCACGTCCAGCGTGGGCAACCCGGGTTTGGGCTTGACGAAATGAAAGGTCAGGCCGAGCAGCAGCACGCCGTGCAGCAGCAGCGAGAACAGCAAAGTCGCCCCGATCGCGTCAGGGGAGTCGGGGCGGCGGACGGTGGCACTCACGCAGGAACGTTCTCGATCGCGTCGAACAGCAGTGCGGCGATATTAAGCCCGAACTGCGCATCCAGTTCCCGGGCACAGGTCGGCGATGTGACGTTGATCTCGGTGAGGTAGTCGCCGATCACGTCGAGGCCGACGAAACGCAGGCCGCGGCGGCGCAGCTCAGGGGCCACCTCGGCGGCTATCCAGCGGTCGCGCTCGCTCAGCGGTACGCCCACGCCGCGTCCGCCGGCGGCCAGGTTGCCGCGGAACTCGTCGCCCTGCGGGATGCGCGCCAGCGCGTAGGGCACCGGTTCGCCGTCGACCAGCAGGATGCGCTTGTCGCCTGCGCTGATCGCCGGGATGAACTTCTGCGCGATGGTGAAGTGCCTGCCTTCGCCGTGCATGCCGCCGGCCAGCAGCGTTTCCAGCATCGAGTTGAGGTTGCTGTCGCCCGCCTTCACCCGGAAGATGCCGCGCCCGCCCATGCCGTCCAGCGGCTTCAGCACGACTTCGCCATGCTCGGCCACGAACCGGCGCAACTCACCCGCATCGCGCGAAACCAGCGTCGGGGCGATGCACTGGGGAAACGCGAGCGCGAACAGCTTCTCGTTGCAGTCGCGCAGCGCCTGCGGATCGTTGATCACCTGCACGCCGCCGCGCTGGGCGGCATCCAGCACCATCGTGTCGTAGATGAACTGGGCGTCGACCGGCGGGTCCTTGCGCATCAGCACCACGTCCATCTCGCGCAGGTCGCGCCACTGGCGTTCGCCCAGGGTGTACCAGCCGGCCGGGTCGTCGCGCACCGTCAGCGGCGCCAGGCGCGCGAACGGGACGCCGTCGCGCAGCGCCAGGTCGCCCTGTTCCATGTAATGGAGCGGGTGGCCGCGTCGCTGGGCCTCCAGCAGGAGGGCGAAGCTGGTGTCCTTGGCGACCTTGATGGTGCTGATGGGGTCCATCAGCATGGCGACCGAAAGCGGCATGAAAAATGCTCCGTGGGGGAAGGGGTGGCGGCCGGGTATCCGGGGCCGTGCGTTCGGAAGCTCCGGATGGTCGCCGAGGGGGCGCGCAGCGGCAAGTTCTGACGCGCTCGCTCAAGAACTGACGTGGTTGCCGATACTTCACAGGAAACCGTCGCAATGCCTTCAATTTGCTTGACGTCGCTGCGGACAGGCGGTAAACAGCAACGCATTGTGTGCGTTGCCGGCAATCGGGACGCAACCACAGAACAAGTTGCGGTTTTTTATGCATACCGGTCGGCATCCGCCCGACCCGTGTGCCTTACCTGAGCCTCGGGCGGGCAGCAGGGGGGTTGAGTGAACTTGAATACGAGCGACAACGGCTTGTCCGGTCTTAAGGTCATGGTGATCGACGACTCCAAGACCATCCGCCGCACGGCCGAAACCTTGCTCAAGAAGGAAGGTTGCGACGTGCTCACCGCCGTCGACGGCTTCGAGGCACTGGCGAAGATCTCCGACCAGAAGCCGGCCATCATCTTCGTCGACATCATGATGCCGCGCCTGGACGGCTACCAGACCTGCGCGCTGATCAAGAACAACCCGCAGTTCCGCGCCACGCCGGTGATCATGCTCAGCTCGAAGGACGGCCTGTTCGACAAGGCCCGCGGCCGCATCGTCGGCGCCGAGCAGTACCTGACCAAGCCGTTCACCCGCGACGAACTGCTCGGGGCCATCCATCGTCACGTCAGCACGGTCTGAAAAGCCACTGACTGCAGCGTCTTATAGGGGAGACCTGTGGCAAAGATTCTCATCATCGACGACTCGCCGACCGACGTGCGCGTGTTCACCACGCTGCTCGAAAAGGCCGGGTATTCGGTCGCCGCCGTCAGCACCGCCGAGGAAGGCATCGAGCGCGTCCGCGCCGAGCTGCCGGATCTGGTCATCATGGACGTCATCATGCCCGGCATGAACGGCTTCCAGGCCACGCGCACGCTCACCCGCGATCCGGTCACCTCGAACGTGCCGATCGTGATGATCACCACCAAGTCGATGGAAACCGACCGCGTCTGGGGCCTGCGCCAGGGCGCGCGCGCGTTCATCACCAAGCCGGTCAACGAGAAGGAACTGCTGACCTGCATCAACGATCTGTTGCCGAGCGCAGCATGAGCGAGAACGCGAACCTCACGCCGTTCGAGATCCTGGCCCGCTACGAGCGCCTGTCGCTGGCGCACGCGCAGGACGTGCAGGACCGGATGGAGGCGCCGGGCCTGTGGCGCGGCATCGGCTACCGCGTCGGTTCGCGGCTGTTCGTCAGCGCCATCGACGAGATCAACGAATTGCTGGCGGTGCCGGTGCTGACTCCCGTGCCGCTGACCCAGCCGTGGTTGCTGGGCGTGGCCAACGTGCGCGGCAACCTGGTGCCGGTGATCGATTTCAGCCGATTCCTGTTCGGCGAGCGCACGCAGCCGACCGAGCGCACGCGCCTGCTGATCGTGCGCCAGGGCGGCGGCAGCGTGGCGCTGATGGTCGACGAGGTGTTCGGCCAGCGCACGGTGGACGAGGAGCAGCGCCGCGAGGCCATTGCCGAGGAGGATCCGCGGCTGACGCGCTTCGTCGGCGATCGCGTGGTCGTGGGCGAGCAGCGGCTGGGCGTGTTCAGCATGAACCGGCTCGTGCGCGCGCCGGATTTCCGCCAGGCCGCGGCCTGAGGGCGGAGCAACAGGTAGGGCCGGTGCCGGGCGTGGCCGGAAACCAGGGGCGAGAGGTCCTGCCAGCGCGGCGCGGTCGAAGCGCCGCCTGAGCGGGATGTAAGACGGACGAGGTGTAACGATGAGCACTACAGGGGGCATCGGCAAGGAACGGGGCTATACCGGCCTGATCGTCCTGCTGCTGATCGCGATCGGTTTCGCGGCGCTTGACTTCTTCATGCTCAACCAGAAGAACGGCGAGGACCGCCAGGCCAGCGCGCTGACCACGCAGATCCAGGTGCTGTCGCAGCAGACCGCCAAGTACGCCCTCGAGGCTGCCGACGGCAACGTCGACTCCTTCAAGGAGCTGGAGAGCACCCGCAACGCGATCGACTCGGCCGTGCAGAAACTGGCCAAGGGCGACGCCAAGGGCGGCATGCAGGCTTACGGCGACAACAACGCCACCCCGGCCGGCCGCTCGGTGACCGCACTGGTCAACGCCTGGGGCCAGCTCGACGGCGACATCAGGAAGATCCTGTCCAACAAGTCGGTGGTGCTCGATTCGGCGCAGCGCGCCGACAAGCTCTCCAAGGAGATGCCGCTGCTCAACTCGAGCATGGACCAGGTCACCAACATCCTGCAGCAGCGCAACGGCAGCGCCGAGCAGATGCTCGGTTCCTCGCGCCAGATGCTGCTGGCCGACCGCATGGTGCGCCGCGTGCAGGAGGTGTTGCAGGGCGGCGATTCCGCCCAGGCCGCGGCCGACGGCCTGGCCCGCGATGCGCAGCTGTACGGCACCGTGCTCAAGGGCCTGACCGACGGCAACCCCGATGCTGGCGTCAAGGCCATGGGCGACGCCAACGCGCGCAAGATCCTCACCGACATGCAGGGCAACTGGGAGGCGCTGGCCGACCCGATCGCCAAGCTGGTGTCCGCCGCGGCCCCGATCGCCGACGTGAAGAACGCCGGCAACCAGGCTTCGCTGGATTCGCAGAACGTGCTGTTGCGCGCCAACGAACTGTCCGACCAGATTGGCAAACTGCCGTTCCGCCGGCTGTTCCCGAACGTGTGGTGGGGCGTGCTGGGCGCCGCCGGCGCGGTGGCCTTCGCGCTGCTGCTGGTGGTCACCCTGGTGCGTGACCAGCGCCGCCGCTTCCAGGATTCGACCGAGCTCAACCAGCGCAACCAGGAGGCGATCATGCGCCTGCTGGACGAGATGGGCTCGCTCGCCGAAGGCGACCTGACCGTCAAGACCACGGTGTCGGAGGACATCACCGGCGCGATCGCCGACTCGGTGAACTACGCCATCGACGAGCTGCGCACCCTGGTGACCACGATCAACGAGACCTCCGAGCAGGTGTCCTCGTCGGCGCAGGAAACCCAGACGACCGCGCGCCACCTGGCTGACGCGGCGCAGAGCCAGGCGGCGCGGATCAGCACGGCGACCTCGGCGATCAACCAGATCGCCAGCCTGATGGACAACGTGTCGAAGGATTCGGCCGAATCGGCCGACGTGGCCGAGCGCTCGGTGCAGATCGCCTCGCGCGGCGCCGAAGTGGTGCGCGAGACCATCTCGGGCATGGACTCGATCCGCGACCAGATCCAGGAGACTTCCAAGCGCATCAAGCGCCTGGGCGAGTCCTCGCAGGAAATCGGCTCGATCGTGGAACTGATCAACGACATTGCCGAGCAGACCAACATCCTGGCATTGAACGCGGCCATCCAGGCGGCCTCGGCCGGCGAGGCGGGCCGAGGCTTCGCGGTGGTGGCGGACGAAGTGCAGCGCCTGGCGGAACGCTCCGCCAGCGCGACCAAGCGAATCGAAACGCTGGTGCAGACCATTCAGTCCGACACCAACGAAGCGGTGAACTCGATGGAGCAGACCACCGCCGAGGTCGTCGCCGGTGCACGCCTGGCCGAGGATGCCGGCAGCGCACTGGGCGACATCGAGCGCGTCTCGCACGATCTGTCGGCGCTGATTCAGAACATCTCGACCGCGGCGCGCCAGCAGTCCGCGGCGGCGACCGACATTTCGCAGTCGATGAACGCGATCCAGGAAATCACTTCGCAGACCTCGCAGGGTGCGAGCCAGACGGCCGACTCGATCGGCTACCTGGCGCAGCTGGCGAGCGACCTGCGGCGCTCGGTGGCTCACTTCAAGTTGCCGGGTTGATCAACGTTTACCGACAGGGGGCAACCTCGAACGGTCGCGCGATGCGCGTGTAGCGCGCAACCGCTCAAGAGGGGCGCATGAGACTTCAAGACCACATCGATTTCACCACCCTGCAGTGGGTCAAGCCGGAGCTCGACGAGACTCTGGCGCAGGCCCGCGAGGCGCTGGAGTCCTACGTAGAGAACCCCGGCAAGCGCGAAGTCATGCGCGCCTGCGTGGACCATCTGCACCAGGTGCAGGGCACCCTGCGCATGGTCGAGCTCTACGGTGCAGCGATGGTTGCCGAGGAGATGGAAACCCTCGCCATCTGTCTGCTGGAGGACCACATCCGCCAGCGCGAGGACGCCTTCGGCGCGCTGATGCGCGGCCTGATGCAGCTCCCCGACTACCTCGAACGCCTCTCCGGCGGCCACCGCGACGTGCCGGTGGTGCTGCTGCCGCTGCTCAACGACCTGCGCGCCAGCCGCGACCAGCAGGCGCTCTCCGAGGCGGCGCTGTTCAACCCGAACCTGGAGCAGGCGCTGCCGGTGCAGGCTCCGGGCGCCCAGGGCGAGGTCGACGTCGCCGCCCAGCGCAGCGCGATCACCACGCTGCGCCTGCGCTTCCAGCAACAGTTGTTGGCCTGGTTCCGCGGCCAGAACGCGCCGCAGCAACTGGTCGGCATGCGCGAGACGCTGCTGGGCATCGCCGGCCGTTGCTGGACCGTGCCGGGCCGCCGCCTGTGGTGGATCGCCGCCGGCGTGCTGGAAGGCCTCGAGCAGGGCATGCTCAAGAGCCATGCGGCCGAAATCCGCCAGCTGATCGGCAAGGTCGACCGCAACATCCGCCAACTGGTCGAACAGGGTGAAGCCAGCCTGCGCGGCGGCGACGCCGACGAGCTGGCCAGCAAGCTGCTCTACATCGTGGCCCAGGCCCGCCAGGCCAGCCCGCAGATGACGCTGCTGAAGCAGACCTACCGGCTCGACAGCCTGCTGCCCGATGCCGCCGAGCTGGAGCACGCGCGCGGCTCGATGGCCGGCCACAACCGCGCGCTGCTGGACTCGGTGTCCAAGGCGCTGAAGGAAGACCTGCTGCGCGTGAAGGAAGCGCTCGACCTGTTCCTGCGCCAGAGCGACGGCGATCCCGCGCAGCTGTCCGCGCAGGGCGAAGTGCTCGAACGTGTCGGCGACACGCTGGGCATGCTGGCGCTGGCCGTGCCGCGCCGCGTGGTGAACGAACAACGCCGCGTGCTGGAAGAGATCGCGCACAAGGTGCGGGCGGCCGAAGAGGGCGTGCTGCTGGACGTCGCCGGGGCGCTGCTCTACGTCGAGTCCTCGCTGGACGACCACATCGAAAGCCTGGGCGCGGAAGACAGCCTGGCCGGCGAGACGCTGCCGGTCGAGGGTGAGGCCATACCCGCGCTTCCGCGCAGCGAGGCACGCAGCATTCTGGCCACGCTGATGCAGGAGGCGATCGCCAACGCCGCCAAGGTGAAGGACGCCATCGTCGCCTTCGTCGAAGCCGGCTGGGACCATTCCCAGCTGCAAGGCACGCCCGCGCTGATGGATGAAGTGGCCGGCGCCATGCGCATGCTTTCCGCGCCCCGTCCGTCGGAACTGGCCGAAGGCATCGGCCGCTACATCGGCAACGAAATGCTCGCCGACCGGCGCGTGCCGGGCAGCGCGCAGATGGACCACCTGGCCGATGCGCTGGCCGCGCTGGAGTACTACCTTGAGGCCGCGCGCGAACACCGCGGCGGCCTGGAGCACATCCTGGACGTGGCCGAGCACAGCCTCGGTTCGCTCGGCTACTGGCCGCTGCCGGCCGCACGTGCCGCCGTCGCCTACGAGGCGCCGGCGCCGGTCGCCGTGGAAGAACCCGCCGAGCCGTCGCTGTCCGAGCCGGTCAGCCTGGCTCGTGGCGATGGCCTGGACGATCTGGTGCTCGGCAGCAGCGAGCCGCTGCAGCCGGCCGCGCACGAACTGGCCGGCCTGCGCCTGGCGCAGACCGAGTCGCTCGCCGCCACGCCCGGTCCGGACGCCGAGGGCGACTGGATCGAGATCGAGGAGGAAGTCGTCGAGGAAGTGCCGGTGGCCGACGCGCTGGCGGGCAACGCCGGCTTCCAGCTCGGCACCGAGGGCATCGACGACGACATCCGCGAGATCTTCCTGGAGGAAATGCAGGAGGAAATCGACAACCTGCATGCTGCCGAGCAGGCCTGGCTGACGGATCCGGCGCAGCTGTCCGCGCTCACCCCGATCCGCCGCTCCTTCCACACGCTCAAGGGGTCCGGCCGCCTGGTCGGCGCCAGCGTGCTGGGCGAGTTCGCCTGGAAAGTGGAGAACATGCTCAACCGCGTGCTGGATGCTTCGATCCAGCCGCACGATGGCGTGCAGGCACTGGTCCACGCCGCCATCGGCGCGCTGCCGCAGCTGCTCGTCGCGTTGAAGGGCGAAGGCACGCCGACCGCACCGTTGGCTGCGATCATGGCGACCGCCGACCGCCTGGCCGCCGGCGAGATGGCGCAGCTCAGCGACCATGCCCCGGCCGCCACCGAAACCGTGCGCCGCGTGGTGCGCCGCCGCGTGCCGCGCCTGGATACGGCCGTCGAGGCCATCCCTGCCGCGACCCACACCGATCACACTGCCGCCGCCGAAGTGCCGCAGGAGCCGACCGAGGCGATCGCCCTGCCGGTGATGCCGCCAGTCGATCCGGTACTGCTGGAGATCCTGCGTAGCGAAGTGGCGCAGTACCTGCAGGCCATCCGTGGCGCGCTGGCGCGTGCCGACGGCGAGCTGCGCATCGACGACGCGCTGCTGCGCGCCGTGCATACGCTGCACGGCGCCATCGCGATGGTCGACATCCCTCTGCTGACCCAGCTGCTGTCGCCGCTGGAGAGCCTGCTCAAGCGCCTGCGCGCCGTGGGCCAGCCGCTGTCGGAGGAGGGCACCCGCCTGCTTGCGCAGTCGGCTGATGTGGTCGACCACGTGATGGCCCAGTTCGACGCCGTCGATCCGCAACTGCCGTCGGTCGATGCGCTCACGGCGCGCCTGATCGAGCTGCGCGACAGCCAGCCGGAGCCGAAGGTCGCCCACGTGCTGTTCGACCCGCACGCGGAAGACCTGCCTGCCGAGTTGCACGACGACAGCGCGGCCGCCGCGCTCGATGCCGGCCTGGACGATGCGCTCGGCGAGAGCGAGCCGACCACCATCGCCGAGGCGGACGAGCACGACGCCTACGCCGGCGAACTGCTGGCGGCGCTCGACGCGTTCGACCTGGAAACCGCCGAAACGGGCTCCGTCGACGCGGCATCCGGTGCCGGGGACGGACAGACCGACGACGAGCAGAGCCTGGCGGCGCTGCTGGACAGCCTGTTGAACGAACCGGTCGATGGCCACTCGCCCGTTACGCTTAGCTTCGACGCCGCTGCGGGCGACATGTCCGAATCGGCCGAGGAAGAGGCCGGCGAGCCGGGTCAACAGCCCGCCCTCCACGGCGAGCAGCACGTCGACCTGGATGCGGCCGCGATGGCTCCGTTCGCGGACTTCGCGGGCGACGAAGTGCAAGGCATCGAATCCGTAGAAGCCGGCGGCGATACCGGGCAGCCGTTCGCCGCCGAGGCGGATGCCGTTGCCGCGCAGCCGTCCGCTGATGTCGATGACGAAGAGTTGGAGCCGGTTGCCGCCGAGGCGCCGGAAGTGCCCGCCATCGACACCGACGAGGACGTTGCCGAGCCGGCGATCGAAGCCGTGGCGCCGCGGGCGGACGACCACGCGCCGGCGCAGGCCTGGGCCGGGCAGATCGACCCGGACCTGCTGGAGATCTTCACCGAGGAAGCGCACGAACTGCTCGACCACGCCGACGGCCTGCTGGCCCAGTGGCGCGCCGAGCCGGCCGAGACGGCGCACGCCGCCGGCGTGCAGCGCGACCTGCACACCCTCAAGGGCGGCGCCCGCATCGCCGGCCTGGTGCCGGTGGGCGACCTGACCCACGCCATCGAGACGCTGCTGGAAAGGCCAGTCGGCGAACGCGATACCGCGCAGCTCATCGGCGCGCTCGAGGCGGGTTTCGACACCCTGCATTCGCTGGTGCAGCGCGTTTCGCAGGGCCAACCGATCGAGTATCCGCAGGCGCTGATCGACAGCCTGCTAGCGATGGCCGGCCAGGAAACGCTCACCGACGAAGCGCACGACGCCGCCAGCGCGATGCCCTCGGCCAGGTTGCCGTCTGCGCCGCTGCCGGAACTGCTGCCCGAGCTGCTGCCCGAGCGCGACGACGAGGACGTCCGCTCGACGCAGGAACAGATCCGTGTCCGCGCGGAACTGCTCGACAACCTCGTCAACCACGCCGGCGAAGTGGCGATCTACCGCTCGCGCCTGGAACAGCAGGTCGCCGGCTACCGCTTCAACCTGGTCGAGCTGGACCAGACCGTGCAGCGCCTGCGCAGCCAGTTGCGCATGCTGGAAATCGAGACCGAGGCGCAGATCATCGCGCGCTTCCAGCGCGAGCATCGCGAAGCGGGCATGGCGGTGTTCGATCCGCTCGAGCTCGACCGCTTCTCGCAGTTGCAGCAGTACTCGCGCGCGCTGGCCGAGTCGGTGTCCGACCTTGTCTCGATCCAGAACATGCTGGACGAGTTGACCCGCCAGTCCGAAACCTTGCTGATCCAGCAGTCGCGCGTCAGCGCCGAGCTGCAGGACGGCCTGCTGCGCACCCGCATGCTGCCGTTCGACACGATGGTGCCGAACCTGCGCCGCACGCTGCGCCAGGCCGCGCAGGAAGAAGGCAAGAGCGCCCAGCTGTACGTCGAGGGTGCCCACGGCGAAATGGACCGCAACCTGCTCGACCGCATCAAGGCGCCGTTCGAGCACATGCTGCGCAACGCCATCGCGCACGGCATCGAGTCGCCGGCCGACCGCCGCAAGGTGGGCAAGCCGACCGAGGGCGCGGTACGTATCCGCGTCGCCCGTGAAGCCACGGAGGTGGTGGTCCGCGTCAGCGACGACGGCCGCGGCCTGGACCGCGAGGCGATCCGTGCCCGCGCCGTCGAGCGTGGCCTGCTGCGCGCCGATTCGCGTCCCAGCGACGACCAGTTGCTCAGCTTGATCACCCAGACAGGCTTCTCTACCGCCAGCCACGTCACCCAGCTCGCCGGCCGTGGCGTGGGCATGGACGTGGTGTCCAACGAGATCAAGCAGCTCGGCGGTTCGCTGGCGATCGAGTCGCAGCAGGGTCAGGGCACGACCTTCGTGCTGCGCCTGCCGTTCACCCTCGCGGTGACCCAGGCGATCGTGGTGCGCATCGGCGAGGCGACGTTCGCCATCCCGATGACCTCGGTGCAGGGCGTAGCCCGGATCAGCCCGGACGACCTCGCCGCGCGCCTGGGCGAAGAGCGCCCGACCTTCGACTACAACGGCGACGCCTACGGCATCCACGACCTGGCGGACCTGCTCGGCCTGCAGCCCAACCCGGTGATCGAGGAAGAGCAACTGCCGCTGCTGCTCACCCGCGCCGGCGACCTGCGCGCCGCGATCCGCATCGACGCGGTGATCGGTTCGCGCGAGATCGTGGTCAAGTCGGTCGGCCCGCAGGTGAGTTCCGTGCCGGGCGTGCTCGGCGCGACCATCATGGGCGACGGTTCGGTGTTGATCATTCTCGACCTGCCGCCGCTGGTCCGCCACGGCATCGCCCGCCGCGAGCAGCGCCTGGCCGACGGCCTCAGCGCCGTCGCTTCGCCGCTGATCGAGGAGCAGCGCGCCAAGCCGCTGGTGATGGTGGTCGACGACTCGATCACCATGCGCAAGGTGACCGGCCGCGTGCTGGAGCGCCACGACTACGAAGTGGCCACCGCGAAGGATGGCGTCGACGCGATCGAGAAACTGCATGACCGCGTGCCCGACCTGATGCTGCTGGACATCGAGATGCCGCGCATGGACGGCTACGAGCTGGCCACCCACATGAAGGCGGATCCGCGCCTGCGCGACGTGCCGATCATCATGATCACCTCTCGCACCGGCGACAAACACCGCCAGCGCGCCTTCGACATCGGCGTCGACCGCTACCTCGGCAAGCCGTACCAGGAAGTGGAACTCCTGGCGCAGATCGCCGAGGTGCTCGAACAGCGTGCGATGGCGATGGAGGCGATCCATGGCTGAGGCGGTACCGGCGGTCGCGCTGCTGTTCGACGACGCGGGCCTGGGTGAACAGTTGCGCGCCGCCCTGCAGGAGCGCGGCGCGCGGATCGTGCACGAGGGCCCGCTCAAGGGCCTGAACCGCGAGCTGCTGTCCTCGGTGGATGCCGACGTGCTGGTGGTCAACCTCGACGACGAGGACGACAGCGCACTGGACCGTCTGGACGAAACCCTCGACGGCGATCGCCCGCGCGTGGTCTTCAACGACGCGCAGGCCAGCCGCCGCCTGGAAGGCTGGGACCGCGCGCGCTGGGCCCGCCACCTGGCCATGAAGGTGCTGGCGATGGGCGACGCCGATCCGCCGCGCCCGCCGGCGCCGGCCGAAGCGATGGTCCAGGTCGAGGCAACCACGCCCATGGCCGCCGAGGCCGCGCCGGCCGACATCGATGCTGCCGTGCTGGAAGATGTACCGGCGATCGACGAGGAGGCGCGCCAGGCTGCCGTTTCCGAGACTCTCGCGGCCGAACTGGAGGCGTTGCTCGCCTCCGACGCGCCGGTCGGCGAGGGCGACGACTTCGGTTCGGGTCTCAATTACTCCGCCGGCGAAGGCGTCGCCCTGCATGACGGCACCTTCGGCGAACAGACTTTTCCCGATACCGACGCGCCCGAAGCGACGGATGAAGCGCTGCCGGGTGCGGACGCCGCCGAAGCTGTGCCGGCAATCGCCGAGCCGACAGGACCGATGGCGTTCGAACTCGCCGCCATCACGGAATCCGCGGAGCCGGTCGAGGTCGTGTCGCAAGCCGAGGCCAAGCCGGCGGCACCTGCCTTCCAGCTCGATCACCTGGAACTCGCGCCGATCGGCGCAGAGGATGCCCCGGTGGCTGCCCGCGCGGCAGCCGAGCCGGCGGTCGTTGCGTCGCGCCTCTCCGACAGTTGGAGCCTGCTCGACGACGACGATGCGCCGGCGGCGCCCGCGGCGGCGCCGGTCGAGCGCGCGGACCCGGCTGCCTTCGGCATCGAGAAGGTCAGCGCCGCCGATTACCTCGCGCCGGATGCCAGCGAGGACGAATCGCCCATCCTGCCCGGCCTCAGCCTGGAGCTGGTTTCGCTCGAGGAAGCGATTGCCCCGCAGGACTACGAGCCCTCGCACGAGATGATGCTGGACATGCCGCCGAGCCTGCTGCCCCGCGTGGTCGTGCTTGGCGCCACCACCGAGAGCACCTCGTCGGTCGGCGAGTTCCTGGCCGCGCTGCCCGCCGGCCTGCGCGCCACCGTGCTGCACACCCAGCATCTGGCCGGCCGTCCGGCCGACGGGCTGGTCGAATATCTTTCCTCGCAATGCGCGCTGCCGGTGCGCCTGGCCGAACCGGGCGTGCGTGCACGGGCCGGCGAGGTGATCGTGGTGCCGTCCGACCGCCAGGTCAGCCTGCGCCGCGATGGTTCGCTGCAGTTGCAACCGATCGAGGCGGGCGCGGCCCACGTGCCGTCGATCGACGCCAGCTTCTCGCTTGCCGTGGAAGCGTTCGGCCGCGACGTGATAGCCATCGTGTTTGCCGGCCGTTCCACCGATGCGGTCGCCGGCTGCCAGGCGGTGCGCGACCGTGGTGGCGAGGTCTGGGTTGAGGCGGCCGGCGGCACCCATGCGGCCGACATGGTCAGCGGCGTGCTGGCCGAGAACCTGTCCCATCATGCCGGCACGCCTGCCGAACTGGCGGCGCGCCTGGCCGAGCAATTTACGGAAGGTCAGCCATGAGCGAACAACCCCTGCCGCGCGAGATCCGTTGCGTCCTGGTGCCGGTAGGCCAACTGCGCCTGTTGCTGCCCAATGCCACCGTGGCCGAAGTGATCACCCTGCCCACGCCCGATCCGGTCGAGGGCGCACCCGAATGGCTGCTCGGGCGCATCGCCTGGCGTGGCTGGCGCGTGCCGCTGGTGTCCTTCACCAAGCTCGCCGGAGCGCCCGAGGGCGACGCCGAGCTGGCCGTGCGCGTGGCCGTGCTGAAGGCACTGGGCAACAACGCCAAGCTTCCGTTCATCGCGGTCGTCACCCAGGGTTTCCCGCGTCTGACCACGCTCAACGCCGAGCTGATCATCCCGACCCACGACGGCGCCCCGCTGCCGCCGGGCGTGAAGGCGCAAGTGCTGGTGCGCGACGACATCGCGGTGATTCCGGACCTCGAAGGCATCGAGGAGGAACTGGTCGGGCTGCTCGGATTCGACGAGCAGGTCGGTGCCGCCTGAAGCCTGCCCGGTCGGCGGCGATCGCCGTCGACCGTTCATTACAACCGCCCGTTAGGCGATTCCCCTGCCACACGTCGCCACGCGATAGCGTGGCAAGCCAGCCGCCGTTCGTGTCGTGGTTCCGAACGACGGTTGCCACCGTGCGCCGGTCCGAGAACTGCGCTCGCCGGTGACGGTTAGCGCGCCTGGCTCGCGCTTTGAGCGCGCCGGATATCGAGGATCTGCCGGAAGTGCGCTGCATCTTGCCGCGTAGACCGACGCGGGCGCTGCGCTAGAAATCGCCGTATAAAGCCTGCAGCGCCGCCAGTGCGGCAAGGCCCGCCGTCTCGGTGCGCAGGATGCGCGGGCCGAGCCGCAGGCCGGTGAAGCCCGCAGTCTCGAGGGCTGCCACGTCGCGTTCCCCCAGCCCGCCTTCCGGCCCCACCACCAGCAAGCCGCCGGCCGGAGTGAACGTGAGCGAGCGCAGCGACTGCCCGGCCTCCGGCAGCAAGGCCAGGCGCAGCGCGCCATCGTGCGGCAGGTTGGCCAGCCAGGCTTCCAGCGGCTGTGCGGGCAGGATCGCCGGCACGCGGGCGCGGCCGCTCTGCTCGCAGGCGCTGGCGGCCACCGCGCGCCAGTGGTCCAGCCGTTTCTCCGCGCGGGCCGGATCCAGCCGCACTTCCGAACGCTCGGTGAGCAGCGGCGCGATGCAGGCGACCCCCAACTCGGTAGCCTTCTGCACGATCAAGTCCATCTTCTCGCCGCGGGCGACGCCCTGGGCGAGCGTGAGCGTCAGCGGCGACTCGTTGGCCACGACGCGTGCGGCGTCGATGCGCACCCGCACCTCGCGCTTGCCCACATGGGTGACCACCGCGGCGTAGTCCTGGCCATCGCCGTTGAACAGCACCAGTGGCGCCCCCTCGCCCAGGCGCAGCACGCGTGCGACGTGCTCGCCGGCCTGAGCAGGCAGGCCCAGCTCGGTGCCGGGCGGGAGCGGTTGATCTACGTGGATGCGGATGGTGCGCACGGGAGGAGCGGGCCCTGGCAAAAGCGGAAGCTTACCGCGTCGACGGCCGCATGCCTGCGAGGGAGCGAGCGGTCCGGCAGCCCCGGGCCGGTCAGGCCACCGCCCGCTCGATGCCGGCCACCGCCACGTCCACCAACTGGTCGATCTCCCCGGTCGTGACCACATACGGCGGCATGAAATACACCACGTTGCCCAGCGGCCGCAGCAGCGCCCCGTGCTGCAGGCCGTGCAGGTAGACGCGCATGCCGCGTCGCTCGGCTGCGGGCCACGGCGTGCGGTTGCGCTTGTCGGCCACCAGTTCGACCGCGGCGATCATGCCGGTCTGGCGTACGTCGGCCACGTGCGGGTGGTTACGCAGGGGAGCGAGCCGTTGCGCCAGGTGCGCGGCCAGGATGCGGTTGCGTTCCAGTACCGGCTCGTCGCGGAAGATCGCCAGCGTCTCCAGCGCCACGCGGCAGGCCAGCGGGTTGCCGGTATAGCTGTGCGAATGCAGGAACGCCTTGCCGGCGTTGTACTCGGCGTAGAAGGCCGCGTACACGGCCTCGGTGGTGAGCACCACCGACAGCGGCAGGGTGCCGCCGGTCAGTCCCTTGGACAGGCACATGAAGTCGGGCGCGACACCGGCCTGCTCGCAGGCGAACAGGGTGCCGGTGCGGCCGAAGCCCACCGCGATCTCGTCCGCGATGAAATGCACGCCGAATTCGTCGCACAGGCGGCGCAGTCCCGCCAGGTAATCGGGGTGGTACATGCGCATGCCGCCGGCACATTGCACCAGGGGCTCGACGATCACCGCGCAGGTTTCCTGCGCATGCCGTTCGAGCAGGGCACGCAACTCGCCCAGCCGGCGGGCGGCGACCTGCGCCGGCGTCTCGCCGGGATCGGCTTCGTAGGCATCCGGCGAGGGTGCCAGGATCGGCGTCAGCAGCAGCGGTGCATAGGTCTTGCGATAGAGCGCCACGTCGCTGACCGAGAGCGCGCCCAGCGTCTCGCCGTGGTAGCTGCCGGTCAGCGCGATGAAGCGCGTCTTCCCGCCGTGGCCCTGGTTGAGCCAGTAGTGGAAGCTCATCTTGAGCGCCACTTCCACGGCTGCCGAACCATTGTCGGCAAAGAACACCCGATCGAGCCCCGGCGGCGTGACGCGCACCAGCTCCTCGGCCAGCTCGATCGCCGGCGCGTGGGTGAAGCCGGCAAAGATCACGTGCTCCAGCCGCCGTGCCTGATCGGCCAGCGCTGCGGCGAGGCGCGGGTTGGCGTGCCCGAAGAGGTTGGTCCACCACGAGCTGATCCCGTCCAGGTAGCGGCGTCCGTCCGCGTCGACGAGCCAGGCTCCCTCGCCGCGCACGACCGGGACCATCGGAACGGTCTCGTGGTCGTGCATCTGCGTACAGGGATGCCACACGTGCTTCAGGTCGCGCGCGGCCAGCGCGGCGTTGCCGGCGAGGGCCGGCGCATCGGGGAAGGGGAGGTCCATCCGGCTATCATCGGCGCTGCGGCATGGCCGCTCAAGTTCAAGGACCGAGGTGAAACGTTCGCACGTCGGCTGGCTGGCCGCTGCCATCCTGCTGTTTGCCGTGCTGCTGGTGTGGTTCCTGCCGGCGCGCTGGGTCGCGCCGGTCGTGCAGTCGCGACTGCACGGATTGCGGCTCGAGGGCGTTTACGGCCTGGTCTGGGATGGCGGCGCCGGGCAATTGCGCGGTCCGGACGGCCGTCCGCTTGGCACGGTGCGGTGGCAGCTCTCGCGCCGCGCGTTGTTGGGAAGGCTGGATCTGCAATTGCAGTTCGAGGGGCCGTTGCTGACGGCGCGCGGCCACCTGCGCCGCGACGTATTGGGCCGTCCGATCTGGAGCGACGTGACCCTGCGCAGCGACCTGGCGGCCTGGTCGCCCCGGCTCGATACGTCGCTGGGCGCGCCGCGCGGCGCGCTGACGGCGACGCTGCAGCGTGTCGTACTTCAGGCGAACTGGCCGGTCGAGCTCGAAGGCCAGGCGCAGTGGCGCGATGCGGTCATGCAGGTGCCGGCGCAGGCCATCGCGCTGGGCAACATCGACATGGCACTGCATGGTGCCAACGGCGTGCTGCGCGGCGAACTCCACGACCAGGGCCAAGAGCCGCTGCACGTCGAGGGCCAATGGCAGGCCAGCCCGCTGGGGTGGCGCCTCGACCTGCTGCTGCGGCCGCGCACCGGCGATCCCGCGCTGCGACGCTGGCTGGCGCGCCTGGGCCAACCCGGCGCGGATGGCTCGGTCCACCTGCAACGCCGCGGCGGGCTTGCCGCCGCCACACCGGAAACGACCCGATGAGCTACGACATCGAACACGCCCTGTCCGCCGCCCGCGAGGCCGCCGCAGCCGCGGCGGAGATCATCCGCCACTACTGGAACCGCGGCGTGGCGGTGGAATGGAAGGCTGACGCCACGCCGGTCACCGTGGCCGACCGTGAGGCCGAGCAGGTGATCCGCGCGGTGCTGGCCAGGGCGCTGCCGCAGGTGGCGATCTTCGGCGAGGAATACGGCCTGGAAGGCGCGCGCGACGGTCTGCTGTGGCTGGTCGATCCGCTCGACGGCACCAAGAGCTTCGTGCGCCGCACGCCGTTCTTCTCCACGCAGATCGCGCTGATGGACCGCGGCGAACTGGTGCTGGGCGTGTCCAGCGCGCCGGTCTACGGTGAGACCATGTGGGCGCGGCATGGTGCCGGTGCCTGGCTGGACGGCGAGCGCGTGAACGTGGCGGCCACCGACAGCCTGACGCAGGCGTCGCTTTCCATCGGCAACGTCAAAACGCTGACCGCCGACGCGCGCTGGGGCGCGCTCGGTGCATTGATCCGCGACAGCAGCCGCATCCGCGGCTATGGCGACTTCTGCCACTACCACCTGCTCGCGCGCGGCGGCCTGGATCTCGTGATCGAGTCGGACGTGAACATCCTGGACGTCGCCGCGCTGGCGGTGATCGTGCGCGAGGCCGGCGGCGTGTTCACCGATATCGAGGGCCAGCCGCCCGGCCTGGAGACCACCAGCGTGCTCGCCGGCGTGCCGGCGATCCATGCCCGGGCGCTTGAACGGCTGCGTGACATTCGATCGGGCTAGAATCGTCCGATGCGCAAGCCACCGATCATCCACGCCACCCGCGAGTGCGTCGACAGCCGCTTCCTGCGCGTCGAACAACTCGACCTCGAGTTCTCCAACGGCGAGAAACGCACCTACGAACGGCTGCGCGCCAGCGGCCTGGGTGCGGTGATCATCGTGCCGATGCTCGACGACGACACCGTGCTGCTGGTGCGCGAGTACGGCGCGGGCGTCGGCCGCTACGAGCTCTCGCTGCCCAAGGGCCGGCTCGACCAGGACGAGACCGCCGAGCAGGGAGCCGACCGCGAGCTCAAGGAGGAAATCGGCTACGGCGCAAAGCGCCTGAAGATCCTGCACAACCTGTCGCTCTCGCCCGGCTACATGACCCATATGGCGCACGTGGTGCTTGCGCAGGACCTTTATCCCGAACGCCTGCCCGGCGACGAACCCGAGGAGCTGGACGTGGTGCCGTGGAAGCTTTCCGAACTGCATACCCTGATCGGCCGCGACGACGTGACCGAAGGCCGCTCGATCGCCGCACTGTTCATGGCGCGCGAATACCTGGCCGGGCGGTTCCAGCCATGAGTGCGGTCGCACCCGAGACCGGCCTGCTGGCCGAGGTGGGCGCGATCGCGCGCGAGGCCGGCAACGCGATCCTGGCGATCTATCGCGACGAGTTCACCGTCGAGCACAAGGATGATGCCTCGCCGCTCACCGCCGCGGACCTTGCCGCCCAGCGCGTTATCGCCGCCGGCCTGGCGCGCATCGCGCCGGACGTGCCGGTGCTGTCGGAGGAGGCGCGCGCCGCGCCGTGGGAGCAGCGCCGCACGTGGTCGCGCTACTGGCTGGTCGACCCGCTCGACGGCACCCGCGAGTTCGTCAAGCGCAATGGCGAATTCACGGTCAACATCGCGCTCATCGAAAACCATCGTCCGGTGCTCGGCGTGGTGCTGGCGCCGGTCACCGGCGAGCTTTACGCGGCGGTCGACGGCCAGGGCGCGTGGCTGCAGCAGCATGCTGGCGGCCAGTGGCAGCCGATCGGTGTGCGCACGCTGGCCGAGCCCGCAGTGGTGGCGGGCAGCCGCTCGCACGGCAGCGACACGCAAGGGTTTCTCGATGCGTTGCTGGGCACGCCCTACCAGCCGTTTCCGATGGGCTCTTCGCTCAAGTTCTGCCTGATCGCCCGCGCCGTGGCCGACCTCTACCTGCGGCTGGGGCCGACCAGCGAATGGGATACCGCGGCCGCGCAGTGCGTGCTGGAACAGGCCGGCGGCGCGGTGCTCGACCTGGCCGGCGAGCCGCTGCGCTACAACACGAAGGAGTCGGTGCTCAATCCCGAGTTCCTCGCCGTGGGCGACCGCGCGGTGGACTGGAAGGCACGGCTGGGCGAGGCACGTCCCGCTTGAGCGTGGAGGCGTGCTACACGCTGGAAGACCTGCTCGGGATCATGGCGCGCCTGCGCGATCCCGAGCACGGCTGTCCGTGGGACGTGCAGCAGGATTTCGCCTCGATCGCGCCGTACACCCTCGAAGAAGCCTACGAAGTCGCCGACGCGATCGACCGCGGCGACTTCGACGACCTGCGCGAGGAACTGGGCGACCTGCTGCTGCAGGTGGTCTTCCACGCGCAGATGGCGAGCGAACGGGGGCTGTTCGACTTTGCCGACGTCGCGCATGCGATTGCCGACAAGATGCGCCGGCGCCACCCGCACGTGTTCGCCGACGAGCGCTACGCGGACGTCGAGGCGCAGACCCGGGCGTGGGAAGCGATCAAGGCGGCGGAACGGGAAGGCCGCGGCGAGGCCCACGACGCCAGCGCGCTGGCCGGCATCTCGCGTGGCCTGCCCGAATGGAAGCGCGCCGCCAAGCTGCAGCAGCGGGCCGCGGGCGTCGGCTTCGAATGGCGCGAAGCCGGGCCGATGCTGGACAAGCTGGCCGAGGAAGTGGACGAGGTACGCACCGAGTTCGAGCGCGGTGCCGATGCCGATCGGCTGGAAGACGAGCTGGGCGACGTGCTCTTCGTCACTGCCAACCTGGCCCGCCATGCGGGCGTGGACTTCTCACGCGCACTGCGCCGCGCCAATGCCAAGTTCGAGCGGCGCTTCCGCGCCATGGAGGCGCTGGCCGCTGCCGAAGGCCGTGCGCTCGCGGAACGGACCCTGGAAGAGCAGGAAGCGCTCTGGCGACAGGCCAAACGCGAAGAATGACGCGGTTGGGTGGGCTTCAGCCCACCGGACTTCTCCCGCAGGTTGGGCTGAAGCCCACCCTGCGGGAGCCTCCCACCGGTTCAGCGTGCCGCCGGCGTCTTCGGCTGCTGCCACTGCGCACGCATGCGCTCGCGGTCGGCGCGCATCTTCGCCTCGTTGGCGAGATTCTCCGACAGGCTCTTGCGCAGCGTGGCGATCGCCTGGTCGACATTCGCCGGCTCCGCCTGCAGTCGGGCGAGGCGATGGTAGGCGTAGGTGCGCAGGTGCGGATCCTGTGACTTGGACAGCACCTCGTTGTAGATGCCGGCCAGCTCCTTCTCGCGCCCGGCCTTGCGATACAGGTGCTCCAGCGCGTGCAGGTCGGACAGGGCACCCGAGCCGGGGCCGCGCTCCATGAACATGCGATGCATGCGATGGCGCATCGGAGCGTGGTCGGGCGCGGGCAGGGTATGCGCCTGCGGGGCCGGCGGCGCGGACGGCGCGTCCTGCGACATGGCCAGGGGGCTGGCCAGCAGCAGGGCGAGGGCGGGAGCGAGCAGGATGCGTGGTGCCATGGACGGACTCCATCGGAGGGTGTTCCGGAAAACGCGACCCCGCCCGGCCGGTTGACTTCAACCCTGCGCGCCCGCGGTGCATCCTAGGGACGTCCATTCAGCCAAGCGGAGTTCCCATGCGCGCCATCCTTGCCTCCCTCCTGTTGCTCGTGCCGCTGGCCGGGCACGCCGCCGACCGTTGTGCCTTCGAGGCGCCGCGCAACATGAGCCTCGACCTGGCCGGCGTACGCACGGTACAGATCGAGGTCAACAGCTACGACCTGCACGTGACCGGCCGTGCCGACGCGCGCAAGCTCGACGTGACCGGCCGCGCCTGCGCTTCGGACCGCGACCTGCTCGACCATCTGGTGGTCACCCAGCGCCGCGAGGGCGACCAGCTGATCCTCGAACTCGGCGACGGTCGCGGCTTCCGCCTGTTCGGTGGTGGCGAGACCGAGCTGGAAGTGACCGTGCAAATGCCCGCCGACCTGCCGTTGTCGGTCGACGTCGGCTCGGGCGATGCCGAAGTCGGCGGCGTGCGGGCAGTGGACAGCCACGTCGGCTCGGGCGACCTGCACGTGCGCAACGCGTCCGGCCGCTTCGCCACCAGCGTCGGCTCGGGCGACATCGAGGCGAACGACGTGGGCAGCCTGGAGGTCAGCTCGGTGGGCTCGGGCGACCTTACCGTCAGCGGCGTCAACGGCGACGCGCGCGTGGGCAGCATCGGCTCGGGCGACGTGCGCCTGCGCAACGTGCGCGGCAGCGTGCGCGCCGACACGCTCGGTTCGGGCGATCTGGACGTCGACGGCGTAGGCGGCGACCTCAGCCTCGGCGCCAAGGGCAGCGGCGACGTGAGCCACAACGGCGTCAAGGGCAAGGTGGACGTGCCCCGCGACGACGACTGAAGCAGGCATCGTAGGGTGGGCTTCAGCCCACCGCCGCCATCGCGGCAAGGGAGCCCACCCTACGCGGCATCAGCCGAGCCAGCGCCAGGCCAGGTACACCAGCGGCGCGCACACCAGCAGGAACGGGATCGACACGCGGTGCAGCGCGCGCAGGCCCTGCGGCTGGCGCGCCAGCCGCAGGGCGATGAGGTTCGCCAGCGAACCGATCGCCAAGCCGAAGCCGCCCACGTTGACCGCCACCGCCAGCGCAACCGGATCATGCGCCCGATCGAGCAGCAGCACGGTCGCCGGCACGTTGCTGATCACCTGCGAGGCGAGGATGCCGCCGAGGTAGAGCGTGAGCGGCTGGCCGAAGTCGAAGCGATCCAGCGCGGCATCGACCTGCGGCAGCTCGGCCAGGTGCCCCAGCCCGAGAAAGATCGCGGCGAAGGTAAGCAGCAGCAGCCAGTCCACCCGCGCCAGGCTGCGCGGCGAGACCAGCGTGAACACCAGCAGCAGTGCGCCGGCGCCGTAGGCGGCGTGGCCGTACTCCATCGCCAGCACCATCGCCGCCAGCGCGGCCAGCGAGAGCGTCGCCAGCCTGCCCGCAACGACCTGGCGATCCAGCGCCTCCGGCAGCAGCGCCACCCGCTCGCGCGGCAGCCAGATCCAGGCCAGCGCCGCCACGAGCGCGAACATCACCGCGGCCGCCGGAAGCATGGCCCAGGCGAAACCGAGGAACGACAGTTGCCCGTGCTGCCACAGCAGCAGGTTCTGCGGGTTGCCGATCGGGCTCAGCGTCGATCCCGCGTTCACCGCCAGCGCCTCCAGCACCACCATGCGCAGCACCGGCAGGTTGGACAGGCCGCCGATCGCCACGGTCAGCGGCACCAGCACGAACAGGCTCACGTCGTTGGTCAGCACCATCGACAGCAGCGCGGCGCTGGCCACCAGCAGCAGACCCAGCGTGCGCAGCGAGTGCGTGCGTGCAGCCAGCACGGCGGCGGCATGCTGCACCAGGGCGCTGTCGCGGATGCCCTGGATCGCGATCAGCAGGCCGGCCAGCCCGGCCAGCGTCGGCCACTGCAACCAGCGCGCCCATGCCGCCGCGGGTTGCGGGTCGACCAGGGCCAGCACCAGCGTGAGCAAAGCGAAGGCGAGCAGCAGCCACTCGGCCTGGAGCCGTTCCAGCCAGCGGCGTGCGGTCATCGGCGCTCGCGTGCCCGGCGGCCTACCACTCGCGCAGGCCCTCGATCTCGTACAGCCGCTGCCAGCTCGGCCGCGCGCGCACCAGGTCGGCCAGCCGCTTGAGCGCGGGCCACTCGGTGGCCGGACGCGGCATGTTGCGCGACCAACGCATCAGCATGGTCAGCAGCAGGTCGGCGCCGGAGAAGCGTTCGCCCAGCAGGTGCGGCCCGTGCGCCGCCAGGTGCGCGTCGAGCAGATCCCACACGCCCTCGATCCGGCGTTGCAGCGCGGCGCGCACGGCCGGCGTGTCGTCCAGTTCCTGCGGGTAGAACCACAGCCGGAAGGAGGACATCAGCGTGTTGCTGAGATAGACGATCCACTGGTACCAGGCCGCACGCTCCGGCGTGCCCGGCGGCGGCGCCAGCCGCGATTCCGGATGCCGCTCGCCCAGCAGCATCAACAGCGCGGCCGACTCGGCCAGCGGCTGGCCGTCGACTACCAGAGTCGGCACCACGCCGCGTGGGTTGAGCTTGAGGTAGGCGGGGTCGCGCTGCGCCCCGGCGTCCACGTCGACCAGCCTGAGTTCGTGCGGCGCGCCGGCTTCCAGCAGCGCCAGGTGCACCACCATGCTGGCGGTGCCGGGGGAGTAGTAGAGCGTGTACACGGCGTTCTCCAGGCTGGTCGGCGTGGCGACGGGTTCAGTCGTGCTGGTCAGGATGCTTGTGCTTGGACGCCTTGGCGCGGGCCGCCCCCAGCGAGGTTCCCAGGCCGGCGCCGATGACGATGCCGATCCCGATGCCGAGCGCGAGATTGTGCAGCGCGACTCCCAGCGCCACCCCGATGGCTATGCCCGTACTCATGCCGATGCCGGTGCACGCCGCCACGGTGCGGCGACCCTGATCCGGTCCAGGCTGCTGGTCGCTCATCGTTCCACCCCGTTCAAAGCGATAGTCTGGAGTCGATTCACTGCTCCCGCAACAGCCGCATCGGCGAAGTACGGGTGACCCGGCGGGTGCCGGCCAGGCCCAGCAGCATGATCACCACGGCGGCGAGCAGCGCGGCGCCCGCCAACGGCGCCAGCGGCGGCACGAACCCGTCCAGCCGGAACACCGCGCGGGCCAGCCACCAGCCCGCGCCGGCCGCACCCAGTGCGGCGGTGAGGCCGGCGATCAGGCCGAGCAGGGCGAACTCGCAGGCCGCCGCCAGCCGCAACTGGCCGCGGCGCGCACCGAGCGTGCGCAGCAGCGCCGCCTCGTGCCGGCGCTCGGCGGCGCTGGTGGCCAGCGCCGCGGCCAGCACCAGCGCGCCGGCCAGCAGGCTGAAGGCAAGCACCCAGCGCACCGCGCCGCCCACCTGCTCGACGATCTCGCGCACGCGATCGAGCAGCGCATCGACGTCGACCAGGCTCAGGTTGCCGTAGTCGCGCGACAGCCGTGCCAGTGCCTCGGCATGCCCGCGCGGCAGGTAGAAGCTGGCCAGCCAGGTATGCGGCAGCGCGCTCGCGTGGGCCGGATCCAGCAGCAGGAAGAAGTTGACGCGGAAGGAGCTCCAGTCGACCTGGCGCACGCTGCTCACAGTCGCCTCCAGCGTGCCTTCGCCCACGTCGAAGCGCATGCGGTCGCCGGGCTTCAGGGCGAACATGTCGCGCCACATGGTGTCGACCGACACCTCGGCACGCGGCGGGTTGGGCCCGGCCCAACGGCCGGCGATTACCTTGTTGGACGGCGGCAGCGCGCCGGTCCAGGACAGGCGCAACTGGCGGTCGACCCATTCCTTGGCGCGCGGATCGGCGAACCTGAGCTGGTCGACCGGCGTGCCGTTGATCGCGGTGAGCTTGCCCATCGCCAGCGGCAGCATGTTGAGCTCGCGTGCGCCCAGTTGCCGAAGGCGCTGGCTGAAGTCTGCGCGCTGGTCGTCCTGCAGGTTGAGCGCGAACCAGTTCGGCGTGTCCGCCGGCAGCTCGCGGCGCCAGCCGTCCAGCAGCGCCGGCGCGACCACCGCGAGCAGCAGCAGGGCGACCAGTCCAAGGCTGAGCGCGGTGGCCTGCACCGTGCTCAGGGCCCGCCGCCGCGCGAGTGCCGCCAGGCCCAGCCGCAAGGCGGGATGGGCGCCGGGGGCGATGCGCCGGGCGAACCACAGCAGCGCCAGTGCGAGCAACGCGGCGAGCAACGCCACGCCGAGCAGGCTGATGGCGAGGATGCCGGCAAGCTTGGCCGAACCGCTCTGGCTCCAGATCAAGGCCAGCGCGACCAGCGCAGGCACCAGGTAAAGCGCGTCCACCCGGCGCACGCGGCGCGCCACGCTGGCGCGGAACACGGCCACCGGCGGCACCTCGGCCAGCCGCGCCAGCGGCGGCAGCGCGAAGCCCGCCAGCACCGCCAGGCCCATCGCGGCGGCACCCAGCGCCGGCAGCAAGGGCAGGGTGGTGGGCACGTGCACGAGCTGCGCACCGGCCAGTCGCCAGGCGCCCTCGGCCATCCCCAGGGCAAGCAGCACGCCGAGCAGCGCCATCGGCAGCGCCACGGCGGCCAGCGTGGCCAGCAGCAGCCCGAGTACGCGGCTGCGCGCGGTGCCCAGCGCGCGCAGCAGGGCGATCTCCGGCGTCTTGCGCCGCGCGTAGCGCTGGGCTGCAAGCGCGATCGCCACGCCGGCGAGCAGCGCCGACAGCAGCGCGGTCAGGCGCAGGAAGGCACCGGCGCGGTCGAACGCGCTGCGCATGCGCTCCTGGGTCTGCTCCGTCGTGATCAGCCGCGCGCCCTGCGGCAGCGGGTGCGCCTTGACCCAGGCGAGCCAGTCGCCGACTGCCGCCGGTTCGCCGGCGACCAGCAGCCGGTGGCCTGCACGGCTGCCGACGCCGAGCAGGCCGGCGCGCTCGGCGTCGGCCAGGCTCATCACCGCGCGCGGCGCCATCGCCACCAGTTCGCCGCCATCGGGTTCGCGCACCAGCTCGGCCGCGACGGTGAGTTCCTGGCCGCCCAACTGCGCGCGCTCGCCCACGGTCAGGCCCAGGGCGACCAGCGCACGATGGTCCAGGTACAGGTCGCCCGGTGCCGGACCATGGCCGGCGGCCGAGCGGCCGCGTGCCGCCAGTTCCAGCGTGCCGCGCAGCGGCCAGGCGCCATCGACGGCGTCGACGTCCAGCAGTTGGCCGCGTTCGCCGGCGAAGGCCACGCTCGGAAAGCCGGCGCTGCGGGTCACCGACAGGCCGCGCTGGCGTGCTTCTTCCGCATAGGCCTGCGGCAGCGCCTGCGGCGCGGACAGGCCGGCGTCGCCGCCGATCAGTTCCGCCGCGCTGGCGAGCAGGCCACGTTCGACGCGGCTGGCGAGCGTGGCCACCACGCCCAGGGCGACCACCGCCAGCAGCAGCGAGGCGGCAAGCGTGCGCAGCTCGGGCAGGTGCCATTCGCGGCGCAGGGTGCGAAGCGCGAGGCGCAGCAGCTTCATGCGGCCGCTCCGGTGGAATCGCCCGCGCCTGCGGTCCATGCCTGCCACATGGTCGCGCCCTCGGGCGTGGCTGCGTAGCGAATCACGTTGCAGCGGCCGGCGCGGCGACGCGGCCCTCCGTCAGCTCCACGCCGCGTGCGCAGCGGGCGGCGAGCGCGGCGTCATGGGTGACCAGCACCAGCGTGGTGCGATGGTCCCGGTTGAGCGCGAACAGGAGGTCGGCGACGTGCCGACCGGTGCGCTGGTCGAGGTTGCCGGTGGGCTCGTCGGCGAACAGCACGTGCGGCCCGTGCACGTAGGCGCGGGCGATCGCCACGCGTTGCTGCTCGCCACCGGAAAGTTGCGCGGGATAGTGGCGCCGGCGCGCGCCCAGGCCCACCGCGTCGAGCGCTTCGTGCGCGCGTGCTCGCGCGTCGTTGCGGCCCTCCAGCTCCAGCGGCAGCATCACGTTCTCCTCGGCGGTGAGCGCGGGCAGCAGGTGGAAGGACTGGAACACGAAGCCGACCATCCGCCGGCGCAGGTCCGCGCGGGCCTCCTCGTCCATCGCTTCCAGCGCCTGCCCGCCCAGGCGGATCGAGCCGGCGCTGGGCACGTCCAGCCCGGCCAGCAGGCCAAGCAGGGTGGTCTTGCCCGAACCGGAGGCGCCGACGATGGCGAAGCTCTCGCCCGCGTGCACTGCCAGGGTCACGCCGGCGAGGATGTCCAGCCTTCCCTCGGGGCCGCGGACGGTCTTGCTAACATCGCGGGCCTCCAAGAGAGGTTGGGAAGGTTCGCTCATGCGTCGACTCCTCGGGTTGCTGGCGGTGCTGTTGATCGGATGGAGCGGCGCCTCGCAGGCGGCCGCGCCGAAGACGGTGCTGGTACTGGGCGATTCGCTCTCGGCGGCACACAACATCGCCGCGAACGCCGGTTGGGTGCATCTGCTGGAAGTACGTCTGGGCAAGATGGAGCCGCCCTGGCGCGTGGTCAATGCCAGCATCAGCGGCGAAACGACGCTGAGTGGCCGGAACCACCTACCCGGACTGCTCGAAAACTACAAGCCCGCCGTGGTGGTGCTGGAACTTGGCGCCAACGACGGCCTGCGCGGGCTGCCGCTGGATGCCATGAAGGACAACCTCGCCGCGATGATCGACCTAGCGCAGCAGGCGCATGCCAAGGTGCTGCTGCTGGGCATCGAGCTGCCGGTGAACTACGGTCCGCGCTATCGCGATGGCCTGCGCGCCGTCTATGCGGATCTCGCGCAGCGCAAACGGACCGCGCTGGTGCCTTTCCTGCTGGAGGGCGTGGCGCTGGACCCCTCGCGCATGCAGGAGGACGGCCTGCACCCCACGGCCGCCGGCGAGCCGGCGGTGTTTGCGACGGTGTGGTCGAAACTGGCGCCACTGCTGGACTGAAGGGCCCGGACGGAACGGCCGTGGTGGGCGCCCGAACACATTTTGAATTCCTCTTCGGAAATTTCACGTTGCTCTCACCCGGCCCATCGTTAGCTCTTCACATTTGTGAACACCGCAAACGGAGGGACCATGAGCCTGCGAGATGAACAGTCCGGCTTGATCCTGCTGGTCGAGGACAATCGGCAAATTGCTGAAATGGTTGGGGAATTCCTGGAGCGCCGGGGATATTCGGTCGATTACGCGGCTGACGGCGTCAGTGGATTGCACCTGGCGGTTTCCAACAGCTACGACGTCATCGTGCTGGACCTGATGCTGCCGGGCATGGATGGCCTGGACGTCTGCCGCAAGTTGCGCAAGGACGCCAAGAAATCCACCCCGGTGCTGATGCTGACCGCGCGCGACACGCTCGAGGACAAACTGATCGGCCTGGAAGCCGGCGCCGACGACTACCTGGTCAAACCCTTCGAGGTGCGCGAACTGGAAGCGCGCCTGCGCGCGTTGATCCGTCGCGATCGCCGCCAGGTGTCCTCGGAGATACTCACCGTCGGCGACATGACGCTGGACACCGCCACGCTGCGGCTGACCCGCGGCGGGCAGGAGCTCACCGTCTCGCCGATCGGCCTGAAGCTGCTGGCGATCCTGATGCGCGAATCGCCGCGCGTGGTCAGCCGTCGCGACATCGAACGGGAGATCTGGGGCGACACGCTGCCGGACTCGGACACGCTGCGCTCGCACCTCTACAACCTGCGCCGCGTGATCGACAAACCGTTCGACCGACCGTTGCTGCACACGATCCATTCGGCCGGCTACCGCCTTGCCGACCTGGAAACGGAAGTGGCGACGGCCACCGCCTGACCGAGCGGGGGTGAACATCGCGACAACAGGCATGGACAGCGGACTGCCGCGGGAGCAAGGCGAAGGACGGAAGCCCGCCGGTGCATTCCACCGGCGGCTTGCGCTCATCTTCGGCTTGCAACTGCTCGGCGTGGTCGTCTGCGTCATGCTCGGGCTGTTCGACGTGGCGCCGCCGGCGGCCGTGCTGGTGCTGATCGTCGTGGTCAGCGCGCTGGCCTGGCTGGCGGCACGGCGCGCGTGGCGACCGGTCGGCCGCCTCGCGCGCGTGGTCGATGCCTGGGACGAGCAGCCCGACCTCGACGCGCTGGAGCCCGGGCGGCTGTCCAGCCGGGCCGACGCGGACGTGGTGTCGCTCGCGCGCGGCCTGCATGGCTTCGCCAGCCGCATCGCCGGCTACAACCTGCGCGAGCGCAACTTCACCCGCGACGCGAGCCATGAGCTGCGCAGCCCGCTCACGGTGATCAAGATGTCGGCCGACATGCTTTCGGACGAGTCGGAACTCAGCAAGTTCGGCGTGCGCTCGGTCAAGCGCATCCAGCGCGCGACGCGCGAGATGGAGGCGTTGATCGAGGCCTTGTTGATTCTGGCGCGCGAGTCGGACGTCGGCGCGGGCGAGGAGGAATTCGTCGTCAACGACGTGCTGCAGCGGGGCATGGACGACCTCCGGCAGATGCTCGAAGGCCGTTCGGTCGACCTGAAACTCGAGGAACCGGCCCGCTTCGCGTTGCACGCCTCGCCGCGCGTGTTCATGGTGCTGTGCTGGCAACTGATCCGCAACGCCAGCCAGCAGGCCGATCACGGCACCATCGTGATCACGGTGCTGCCCGGCGCGGTGGCCGTGTCCAACCGCGTGGATGCCGCGCCGGTGATCGACCGGCACGGCTTCGAGCTGGCCATCGCGCAGCGCATCAGCGAGCGCTTCCATTGGCCGCTGGAACTGCAGACCCGCGACGGCACCGAGCACGTCGCCAGCATCCGCTTTCCGGAAACCTTGCCTGCGTGATGCCACGCCTGCCGTAGGGCGGGCTTCAGTCCACCTTGCCTGCGGTCGCAACCCATAAGGTGGGCTGGAGCCCACCCTACATGTGCATCAGCCCTGCAGCGAGGGCGACACGGCAAACTCGCAGCCGGTCTTGGCCTTGACCTCATCCAGGCTCACGCCCTGGTTGAGCTCGACCAGCGTCAGCCCCTTGCCCTTCTCGACCTCGAACACGGCGAGGTCGGTGATGATCAGATCCACCACTTCCTTGCCGGTCAGCGGCAGGTCGCACTGCGGCTTGATCTTCGGGCTGCCGTCCTTCGCATTGTGCTCCATCAGCACCACCACGCGCTTGACGCCGCTCACCAGGTCCATTGCGCCACCGGGGCCCTTGACCATCTTGCCCGGCACCATCCAGTTGGCCAGGTCGCCGGTGGCGGAGACCTCCAGGCCGCCCAGGATGGACAGGTCGATGTGCCCGCCGCGGATCATCGCGAACGAATCGGCGCTGGAGAAGAAGGCCGAACCGGGTAGGGTGGTGATGGTCTGCTTGCCGGCATTGATCAGGTCGGGATCGATCTGGTCCTCGGTCGGGAACGGGCCGATGCCGAGCAGGCCGTTCTCCGACTGCAGGACCACGTCCATGCCTTCGGGGATGTAGTTGGCCACCAGCGTCGGGATGCCGATGCCGAGGTTCACGTAGAAACCGTCGCGCAGTTCCTTCGCCGCGCGCCGCGCCATCGCGGTGCGGGTCGGGTTTTCCTTGCCGGTGTTGGCGCCGGCGATGGTCCGGAACTCGATGCGCTTCTCGTATTTCTCGCCCTGCACGATGCGGTCGACATAGATGCCCGGCACGTGGACGTTGTTCGGATCCAGTTCGCCCACCTCGACCAGGTGTTCAACTTCGGCTACGCAGACCTTGCCGCAGGTGGCGATCATCGGATTGAAGTTGCGCGCGGTTTCGCGGAACACCAGGTTGCCCAGCCGGTCACCCTTCCATGCCTTGACGATGGAAACGTCGGCATGGATGGCCTCTTCCAGCACGTACTCCTTGCCGTCGAAGACCTTGGTGTCCTTGCCTTCGGCGAGCTTGGTGCCGAACGCGGTGCGCGTATAGAACCCCGGGATGCCAGCGCCGCCGGCGCGCAGCTTCTCGGCCAGCGTGCCCTGCGGGGTCAGGTGCAGTTCCAGTTCGCCGGACAGCACCTGGCGTTCGAATTCCTTGTTCTCGCCCACGTAGGAGGCGTACACGCGCTTGACCTGGTGGGTCTTGAGCAGCGGGCCCATGCCGAAGTCGTCCACGCCGGCGTTGTTGCCGACGATGGTCAAGCCCTTGGTGCCGGCTTCCAGCAGCGCGCCGATCAGGTTCTCCGGGATGCCGCACAGGCCGAAACCGCCGGCGGCGATCGTCATGTCGTCGAACAGCAGGCCGTCGAGAGCCGCCTTCGCGCTTGCATACACCTTGTCCATCGCAGTGCCTTCCGGTGGAGAGTCAGCTGCCAAGGATACGACGGAACGCCCGCTGGCCGCGTCGCGCGGAGGCTGAGGGCAGGGCGCATCCGACGAAAGACAACGGGACGACTAGCTTGCCAGGGTGTTCGAGGTTTCCCTGGCAGGCGTCCGGCGACAGGCTTCAGCCGATGCTTGACGTGGATGATTACACGTGTAAGCCTAATTTCGTTTACAAGCGTAAATGGAGTCGCAATGTCGATCAGCGAAGCCGAGTCCACCATCATGGAAGTCCTCTGGCGCCAGGCGCCTCGCAGCGCCGAGGACATCCTCGCCGAAGTCGCCCCACGCCAGGGCTGGCAGGAAGGCACCGTCAAATCCCTGCTCAACCGCCTGCTGAAGAAGGAGGCGATCAGGGCCGAGCGCGACGGCCGCCGCTACCTCTACACGCCCCTGCTCAGTCGCGAGAAGTACGTCTCGCAGGAGAGCAAGGGCCTGCTCGACCGGCTGTTCGGCGGTCGCGTCGCCCCGCTGGTGGCGCACTTCTCCGAGCAGCGCAAGCTTTCGAAAAAGGACATCGCGGAACTGCGTCGGCTGCTGGAGGAACTGGACGATGAACCTTGAGTCGGTCGTCTGGTCCGGCGCCGCCGGGCTGTTGCTGCTGTCCTGCACCGGCGCGCTCGCCTGCGTGGCACTGCTGCGGCGGCCGTGCCGGCGATGGCTCGGCGCCGGCAGCGCCTTCCTGCTGTGGGCCTTGCCACCACTGGCGATGCTCGCCAGCCAGTTGCCCCATGCCGCTGCCGCCGATGCCGGCGTGCTGTCCGGCGCGGCATGGGTGATGGTGTCGGCGACCGGTGCCGGGTCGCCGGCGCATGCGGCCGGCGTCGACTGGACGGCCGTACTGGCATGGGCCTGGATGCTGGGCGTGGCCGTCAGCCTGGCGCGTGCGGCCGTGGCGCAGGCACGCTACCGGCAGGGTTTGCGTGGCGCGGTTCCGCTTTCCCGCGGGTGGGTGCGCTGGCCGGTGCTGCGCGCCGCAAGCGCGGCGACCGGGCCGGCGCTGGTCGGTGCCTGGCGGCCTTGCATCGTGGTGCCTGCCGATTTCGAGGTCCGCTACACGGACGGCGAGCAGGCGCTGATCCTCGCCCATGAAGTCATGCACGCGCGGCGCCGGGACGGCTGGTGGAGCCTGTTGGCGCAGCTGTTCGCCTCGCTGCTGTGGTTCCACCCGTTGGCGTGGTGGGCGCTCGCGGCACTGCGCCACGACCAGGAGCTGGCCTGCGACGCGGCGGTGCTGCGTGAGCACAGCGGCTGCCGCCGCAGCTACGCCCAGGCCATGTTGAAAACCCCGATCGCCGGGCAGCTGCTGCCGGTCGGTTGCAGTTGGTCGTCCCGCCATCCACTCACGGAGCGTATCGCCATGCTGAAGTTGCCCTCGCACAGTTCCGCCGGCCGCCGTCTCGGTGGCCTCGCCAGCCTGGCCGTCGCCGGTGCCCTTGCCGGCACGGTCTACGCGGCCAGCGCACCCATGGCGTCACAGACGCAACAGCCAAGTGCCGCTGCCGGGCAGTACCAGCTCGATATCAAGCTCGCCTTGACCGGTGACGACGCCCAGGCGAGTCACGCACGACGGCTCAAGGTCGCGCTGTGCATGGCGCCGGGCGAGGCAGCCTCGCTCGCGACCCATGGGATCGCGCTGGAGGCCACCACGCGTCCGGTGACTGGCCAGCGCGTGAGCATCGACCTGGCGGTGCGCCAGAAGGCGGGCGTCGCACCGGTGCATGACCGCTTGGTAGGAGCACTCAGGCAGCCGTTGCATGCGTCGGGCAAGGTGCCTGGGGGGAGCGAGCAATACACCTTGGAAATCACTCCGCAGTTTGGCTGTCCGGCAGGTGCCGCGGCTGCAGCGAAAGGCGCGGAGGCGCCGATCACCATGAAGGTCCGGGGCACCGCCGCACGCGACGTGGTCGGCTGGATAGCGACGACCGCGGGTTTCGTCCTGGTCAATCCTGAGGCGGTCGACCAGCGCCAAGTGACGCTCGACTTCCAGCAGGTGCCGGCGGCGTCGGCCATGCAGATGGTGGCCGATGCGGATGGCGTGCGCGCGATCTTCGACGGCCAGCACGTGCGGTTCGAACCAAAGTCGTAAGCGTTCCTTCGGCAGCGGTCGCGCCTGCTGGAACGCAGGCGTGGCTGGCTATACTCCGGAGCGGTTGCCGGAGAGCCAAAGTGAAGCCGCTACGCGCGTTCGCCGCCCTGACCGTCCTGGGCGTCCTGGAGATGGGGACCGCCACCATGAGCCATGCCGCCACCACGCCCGTACTGGCCATCCACGGCGGTTCGGGTGTCATCCGGCGGGACATGGACCCGGCGAAGGAAAAGCAGGTCCGCGCCGCGCTGGCCCGCGCGCTGCAGGCGGGCTACGCCGAGCTCAAGGCCGGCAAGCCGGCGCTCGATGGCGTCTGCGCGGCGCTGACCGTGCTGGAGGACGCCCCCAACTTCAACGCCGGCAAGGGCGCCGTGTTCACCCATGACGGACGCAACGAGCTGGACGCGGCGATCATGGACGGAAACACCCTGCGCGCCGGTGCGGTGGCTGGCGTGCACCGGGTGAAGAACCCGATTCTGCTGGCGCGCGCGGTACTGGAAAAATCGCAGCACGTGATGCTCGTCGGCGAGGGCGCGGAGGCGTTCGCCCGCGAGGCAGGCGTCGCGTTGGTCGACCCTTCGTACTTTCGCACCGAACAGCGCTGGCAGCAGCTGCAGAAGGCCTTGAAGGAAGACCGCGAGGGCAAGCCGCACTCGGATGTCGAAACGGCCAAGCATTTCGGTACCGTCGGCGCGGTGGCGCTGGACGCACAGGGCCACCTGGCCGCCGGCACTTCCACCGGCGGCATGACCGACAAGCGCTGGGGCAGGGTGGGCGACTCGCCGATCATCGGCGCGGGCACCTATGCCAATGCCGATTGCGCCGTGTCCGGCACCGGCTGGGGCGAGTTCTACATCCGCGCGGTGGCGGCGCACGCGATTTGCATGCGCGTGTCGCTGATGCACGTGCCGCTGGAGCGTGCCGCGGCCGAGGTGATCAACCAGGAGATTCCCTCAATGGGCGGCAACGGCGGCGCCATCGCGCTGGACGCCAAGGGCAACATCGCGATGCCGTTCAATACCGACGGCATGTATCGCGGCTGGATCGGCGGCGACGGCGTACCGCACGTGGCGATCTACGACGAGCCTGACGCGGCTACCGAAGCGGACGAAGCCACCTCCTCGCCTTGAGCGGACGAGCGGAAGCGGCTCGATGCGCTCCCCGGAGGGGCAGGCGATGGCGGCTCCATCGCGAAATCCTGCGCGGGCTGTCCAGTCCCGGTAGCCCAGGCGTTCGCCATGCAACCCCGGGCGCACATGCAGGCACCACCGGACAAACACGAGCGCTCTCACCCGAGCGCTTTGACCCGTCCTCCGCGGCTCCCCGAGTGGCTACAATGGCCATGAGCATGGCCGGCGACCCCAGCGGCCGCATATGCCGGTAGGACCATCCAACCGCCCTGGAGCCCCGATGTCCATTTCGTTGATCGCCGCACTGGATGAAAACTTCGCCATCGGCCGCAAGGGGCAACTGCCCTGGCACCTGCCCGACGACCTGCGCTGGTTCAAGCAGCTGACGCTCGGCAAGTACGTGCTGATGGGCTACAACACCGCGGTGGCGATCGGGCGGGCGTTGCCGGACCGGCACAACCTGGTGCTCTCGCGGCGCCACGAGGCGCCTTTCCCCGGGCAGGTGGCCGTGCGTTCGCTGGAGGAAGCGCAGGCGCGCGCGGGCGGCACCGGCCTGATGGTGATCGGCGGCGGCCAGGTATATGCCGCGGCGTTGCCGTTCGCCCGCCGCATGTACCTGACCTGGGTCAGCGCCGCCGTCGAGGGTGCCGACACCTTCTTCCCGGGCATCCACCTGCGCGACTGGACCGAAGTTGCGCGCACCCACCACAAGGCCGATGCCGAGCACGCATACAGCTTCGACATGGTCGAGTACGTCCGCGAAGCCTGATCCCTTGGCAGGCGCCCTGCACGTGGTGGCCGGCGTGCTGCTCGATCCGGCCGGCCGCGTGCTGCTCGCGCAGCGGCCGCCCGGCAAGCACCTGGCCGGCATGTGGGAGTTTCCCGGCGGCAAGCTGGATCCTGGCGAGACTCCCGTCGCCGGGCTGGTCCGCGAACTGCACGAAGAGCTGGACATAAGGGTCGAAGCGGCCCGCGCCACGCCCCTGGTCGAAGTGCCCTGGAACTACGGCGAGCGCGCCCTGCTGCTGGATGCATGGCGTGTCGGCCGCTGGCAGGGAACGCCCCGATCCATGGAAGGGCAGGCGTTGCAGTGGTTGCGGCCACGGGAGGTGGCCGAAGGGCTGCTGGCGCCGGCGGATCGGGAAATCCTGCGCGCCCTTCTCACGGCCTTGGCCGAACCGGCGGCGTAGCGGCGCAGGCTGCAATTACCGGCCCACAGCCGATGGCAGCGTGCGGGCGACGCTGAGGTCTACCGTTCCGACGCCAGCGCCAGATAGCGCCGGTGCAGCGCCTGCACGTGCGCGTCCAGCGCGGCTTCGCTGCTGCTGTTGTCGATCACGTCGTCGGCCAGCGCCAGCCGCTCGGCGCGACTGGCCTGCTGCGCCAGCATGCGCTCGGCCAGCGTGCGGTCGATGCCGTCGCGGGCGATCAGGCGCTCCATCTGCACGGCCTCGGGCACGTCGACGAGCAGGATGCGATCCAGCCAGCGGTAGTGGGCGATGTTCTCGACCAGCAGGGGAATGGCCAGCAGGCAGTAGGGCGCCGTCTCGGCCAGCGCGTGCTGATGAAGCCACTCGCGCACGCGCGGATGGATGATTGCCTCCAGTCGGCGCTTGGCCAGCGCATCGGCGAACACGCGCTGGCGCATGGCCGCGCGGTCCAGCCGGCCGCGCGCATCGAGCACGTCCGGTCCGAACGTGCTGACGATCGCTGCCAGGCCCTCGCTGCCCGGTTCCACCACCACCCGCGCCGCAACGTCCGCGTCGTGCACCGGCGCGCCGAGCGCCTGGAAGCGGCTGGCGACGGCCGTCTTGCCGGCGGCGATGCCGCCGGTCAGGCCGATCACGTAAGCCTGGCGCATGTTCATCGCAACCCCGTCAGCTGCAGGTAGCCCTGCAGCAGCGGCTCACCGGCGATGAACCAGATCCAGCCGGCCATGGCGATGAACGGGCCGAAGGGCATCGGCACCTCGCGGCCGTGCCGGCTCAGCGCGATCAGCAGTCCGCCGATGATCGCCCCGACCAGCGACGACAGCAGCACCACCGGCAGCAGCGCGCCCGGTCCCATCCACGCGCCCAGTGCGGCGAGCAGCTTGAAGTCGCCGTAGCCCATGCCTTCCTTGCCGGTGAGCAGCTTGAACAGCCAGTACACGCTCCACAGGCTGAGGTAACCCAGCGCGGCGCCAAGGATCGCCGGCCCCGGCAGCACGAACATCGGCAGCAGCGACAACAGCAGGCCCAGCCAAAGCAAGGGGAAGGTGAGCTGATCGGGCAGCAGCTGGGTGCGGAAATCGATGCCGGCGAGCGCGACCAGCATCCAGGTGAACACCAGTCCCGCCAATGCCTCCCAGCCGGGCCCGAACTTCCACACCACCGCCACGCTCAGCATTCCGGAGAGCAGCTCGACCAGCGGGTACTGGATCGAGATCGGCGCGCGGCAATAGCGGCAGCGTCCGCGCAGCAGCAGCCAGCCGAACAGCGGGATGTTGTCCGCCGCCGACAGCGGGTGCTTGCAGTGCGGACAATGCGAGGATTCGCGCACGATGCCCGGCGGCAGCGGTTCATCCGCGGCTTCCAGCGCCAGTTCCTGCTGCGCCTCGCGCCGCCACTGCGCTTCCAGCCGCGCGGGCAGGCGCAGGATCACCACGTTGAGGAAGCTTCCCACCAGCAGGCCGAGCACGCCGGCGCAGACAAGCCAGAGCCAAAGCGGAAGGTCGAGCATGCGGTCCCCTGTTCCAATGCGTGAAACGTTTACGCGCAGCGAACACCTGGCCGCGCGGCGAAAGCAAATGCCGCCGCGCGCCGGAGGAGCGCCTGTGGGCGCGACCGCCATCTTCCGGCGGATTGCGTGACGCCCAAGGGCGCTCCTGCAAGGCGTGGCTCAATAAAAAAGGCCCCCCTCCCGGGCGGGAGAGGGGCCTGGATGCTCTCAGGTTACACCGTGCCGGCCAGCTTGAAGATCGGCAGGTACAGCGAGACCACCATGCCGCCCACCAGCACGCCGAGGATCACCATGATCAGTGGCTCCAGCAGGGTCGAAAGGGTGTCGACCGCGTTGTTGACCTCTTCCTCGTAGAACTCGGCGACCTTGAACAGCATGTTGTCCAGCGCGCCCGATTCCTCGCCGATGGCGGTCATCTGCACCACCATGTTCGGGAACAGGCCGGTCTGGCGCATCGCCAACTGCAACTGGTGGCCGACCGCGATGTCGTCGCGCATGTGCTTGACCGCTTCGCTGTAGACCACGCTGCCGGTGGCGCCGGCCACCGCGTCCAGCGCCTCCACCAGCGGCACGCCGGCGCGGAAGGTCACGCCCAGCGTACGCGCGAAGCGGGCGATCGCCGACTGGCGCAGGATGTTGCCGATGACCGGCAGCTTCAGCATCAGGCGGTCCAGGAAATGGGCGAACTTCACCGAGCGGCGCTTGGCCATGACCAGCGCGACGACGCCGCCGATGATGCCGCCGATCACCACCCACCAGTAGGCTTTCATGAACTCGGAGGCGCCGATGACGATCTGGGTCGGCGCAGGCAGTTCGGCGCCCGCATCCTTGAAGGTCTGCGCGAACACCGGCACCACGAACAGCAGCATGATCATGCTGACCAGCAGCGCCACCGCCAGCACCATCACCGGATAGAACAGGGCCTTCTTGATCTTGCTCTTGATGCCCTCCATCCGCTCCTTGTAGGTGGCCACGGTGTCCAGCACCGTGTCCAGCACGCCCGCCGATTCGCCGGCGCGCACCAGGTTGCGGTAGAGCTCGTCGAACTGCACCGGGTACTTGCCCAGCGCCTCGTGCAGCGAGGCGCCGCCCTCGATGCCCTGCTTGACGTCCGTGATCATGTTCTTGAAGCGGACGTTCTTCTGGCCGTCGGCGATGATCTCGAAGGACTGCACCATCGGCACGCCCGAGGCCATCATGGTGGCGATCTGGCGGCTGAAGATGGCGACGTCGCGCGGCTTGACGGTGCTGCCGGTGGCGCCGAACAGCGGCTTGGACTTCTCGCGCACCGTCTGCGGGTTCATCCCCTGGCGGCGCAGCTCGGCCTTGACCAGCGAGGCGTTCTTCGCCGGCATTTCGCCCTTCATGCGCTTGCCGCGCTTGTCCAGCGCGACCCAGTCGTACATGGTCATCCTGTTGACCTCGGCGCGCTGGGCGCCCAGGTCACGCGCGTTCTTGGCGATTGCGTTAGCCGTAGCCATGCCCGATTCCCCCGGTGGTTCGATCCGCGACCGCCGCTCGCGCGGCCGGTCGTCGGTGCAGCTTATGCCAGATATGGCGGGTTATTTCGTGGTGCTCCGCGCAACTTGGTGCTTTGCCCGCGGTCGCGGCGGAACCGCCGCCATTTCAGTCCTTGGTGACGCGATCGATCTCGGCCAGGCTGGTGACTCCCGCCTTGACCTTCAGCAGCGCCGAGGCGCGCAGGTCGTTGACGCCGATCTTGCGCGCGACCTCCCCGATCTGCAGCGCGTTGCCCCCCTGCAGCACGATCTGCTGGATTTCCTCGGTCATCGGCATGACCTGGTAGATGCCTACGCGGCCCTTGTAGCCCTCGTTGCAATGCTCGCAGCCGACCGCCTCGTAAAGGGTCAGCCCGGCATCGATGTCTTCCTGGCTGAAGCCGGCGGCGAGCAGCACGTGCGGCGGCAGGGTCTGCGGCTTCTTGCAGTCGTGCAGGCGGCGGGCCAGGCGCTGGGCGATCACCAGGGTCACCGACGAGGTGATGGAGTAGGGCGGAATGCCCATGTTCATCAGGCGCGCGATGGTTTGCGGCGCGTCGTTGGTATGCAGGGTGGAGAGCACCATGTGACCGGTCTGCGCGGCCTTGATGCCGATCTCGGCCGTCTCCAGGTCGCGGATCTCGCCGACCATGATCACGTCCGGGTCCTGGCGCAGGAACGAGCGCAGGGCGGCGGCAAAGGTCATGCCGCGCTTGACGTTCTGCTGGACCTGGTTGATACCCTCGACGCGGATTTCGACCGGGTCTTCCACGGTCGAGATGTTGCGCTCGGGGGTGTTGAGGATATTGAGCGCGGTGTACAGCGACACGGTCTTGCCCGAGCCGGTCGGGCCGGTCACCAGCACCATGCCGTAGGGCTTGTGGATGGCGTCCAGATAGAGCTTCTTCTGGTCCTCCTCGTAGCCCAGCTTGTCGATGCCCAGCTTGGCCGAGGAACTGTCCAGGATACGCAGCACGATCTTCTCGCCGAACAGCGTGGGCAGCGTGCTCACGCGGAAGTCCATCGAGCGGCTCTTGGAGAGGTTCAGCTTGATGCGGCCGTCCTGCGGTACGCGGCGCTCGGCGATGTCCAGGCCGGCCATCACCTTCAGGCGCGAGGAGATGCGGCTGGCCATCTTCATCGGCGGATTGGCCACCGGGCGCAGCATGCCGTCCATGCGCAGGCGCACGCGGAAGTTGGTCTCGAAGGGTTCGAAATGGATGTCCGAGGCGCCACGGCGGATCGCGTCGACCAGGATCTTGTTGACGAACTTGACCACCGGCGCGTCGTCGCCGCCGGTGGCATCGATGCCGGTGCTGTCGGCAGTCTCCTCGTCGGCGGCTTCCAGCGAGAGGTCATCGAACTCGTCGCCGCCCATGTCGGGCATCCGCGCGTTCGCGGTGGCCAATGCGTTGTCTATCGCGCGCGCAAGCTGGCCGCGCTCGACCAGGATCGGCTCCACCATGCAGTTGGAGTGGAACTTGATCTCGTCCAGCGCGTGCGACTGCATCGGGTCGGCGATGCCCACGAACAGGCGCTTGCCGCGCTTGAACAGCGGCAGCGCCTGGTGCTTGGTCATCAGCGCTTCGCTGATCAGGTTCACCGGCATCGACGCGGGCGCCAGGACGCTGACGTCCATCATCGGCATGCCGAATTCGGCCGAGGCGATCTGGGTGAGCTTGGGGCTCTCCACTAGGCTGTGGTCGAGCAGCCAGGCGGCCAGCGAGACTTTCTGTGCGGTTGAATCGGCGACCGCCTTGCGGACGTCGGCCTCTGGCAGCACGCCCTCGGACACCAGGCGACGCGCCATGCCGGTGAGACCCGCCAGGGACGGTTGCAATTGGGATGACATGATAGATACCGGCCTTAAGCCCCCTTATTGACAGGGAATTTACCCCAGAAAGGCGGCGCGGTCATCTGCCGGGCGCGGTGTCAGCCGCGTCGACCCGGAAGTCGCGAAAACCGTCACGGAAGTGCCGCCCCGCCCCTCGTGCACCGGCGGTGGGAGGTATCCCGCGCCAGCTCCCAGCATCCCTGTCTTTCCAAGTGGGAGCGTCGGCGGATCGGTTCTTCGCGAGCCCAGTCAGGCCTGTCCACACGCGGTCCCGCCATTGAAAGTGATGGGGTGCGGCCTCCGGCTTCACCGCCGCCCTCGCCGGAACGGCCCCGCGTTATGATCGCCCGATATCCCGGGGGAACCTCCTTGACACGCCTGAGCATCATCCTGCCCGCGAAAAACGAAGCGGCGGCGCTGGCCGACCTGCTGCCCGCACTTCGCGCCGCCCAGCCGGACGCCGAGATCATCGTGGTCGACGACGGCTCGACCGACGACACCCGCGCGATCTGCGCGGCCAACGCGGTCGACTGCCTGTCCTCACCCTATTCGATGGGCAACGGCGCGGCGATCAAGCGCGGCGCGCGTGCGGCGAGGGGCGAATGGCTGGTGTTCATGGATGGCGATGGCCAGCACGCCCCTGCCGACGTCGATCGCCTGCTTGCCCGGCTGCAGGAGGGTTACGACATGGCCATCGGCGCGCGCGACTGGGGCAGCCAGGCGGGTGTCGGCCGCGGCCTGGCCAACACCCTGTACAACTGGCTCGCCACGCGCATGACCGGTCACCCGGTGCTCGACCTCACCTCCGGATTCCGCGCCGTGCGCGCCGAAAAGTTCCGCGAGTTCCTGTACCTGCTGCCGAACGGATTCTCCTACCCCACCACCAGCACCATGGCGTTCTTCCGCAGCGCCTATCCGGTGGCTTACGTGCCGATCAAGGCGGGCCAGCGCGTGGGCAAGAGCCATATCCGCCCGCTGCGGGACGGCCTTCGTTTCCTGCTGATCATCTTCAAGATCGCCACGCTGTATTCCCCGCTGAAACTGTTTGCACCGGCCAGTGTGGTGTTCTTTTTGCTGGGGTGCCTCAACTATCTCTGGACCTTTCTTCATTCGGGCCGCCTGACCAACGGCAGCACGATGCTGTGGAGCGCCGCCGTGGTCGTATTCCTGATTGGCCTGGTTTCCGAGCAGATTACGGCGCTTACCTATCGCAAGGCAGACTGACGCATGCGGCTCCATCGCGTGCTGGCCGAACGGAGAGAGCCGTGGTCGCTGACGCCGTAGGGGCACCGCCTTCGCCGCCGGATCGCCCGTGCCTGTTGGTACTGGCATCGACTTATCCGCGCTGGGCGAACGACCCAGAGCCCGGCTTCGTACACCAGTTGTGTCGGCGGCTGGCGCAGCGCTTCACGGTGGTTGCGGTCGTTCCCGATGCGCCGGGCGCGGATTCCAGCGGATTGTTTGAAGGCGTGCAAGTGATCCGCTACCGCTATGCCCCGCGGCGGCTGCAGACGCTGGTGAACAACGGTGGCATCACCGCGAACCTGAAGTTGCACCGCTGGAAATGGCTGCTGTTGCCAGGCTTCGTGCTGGGGCAATGGATCGCTGCCAGGCGAATAGTCCGGCACCAGCGCGTAGACGTGATACACGCCCACTGGCTGGTTCCCCAGGGGCTGGTGGCGCGATGGCTGCACCGACCTTACTTGGTCACTTCGCACGGTGGCGACCTGTTCGGCCTGCGCGGTGCACTGCTGGCGGCTTTGAAGCGGTATGTCGCCCGTTACGCGGCCGCCATGACTGTGGTCAGTCACGCGATGCAGGACGAAGCAAGGCGCCTGCGCATTCAGGCGCCGGCCCTGTCGGTGGTGCCGATGGGCGTAGACCTGAAGGGGCACTTCACACCGGCAACGCTTCCGCGTTCGACCGATGAGTTGCTGTTCGTGGGACGGCTGGTGGCCAAGAAGGGCCTGCGCTTCCTGCTGCAGGCGATGCCCCTGATCGTCGCCCAACGGCCATCAGTGCGATTGACGATCGTCGGCTTCGGTCCCGAGGAACCGGCGCTGCGCCGACAGGCAGATGCGTTGGGACTCGCCCGCGAAGTCCGGTTCGAAGGGGCCGTCCCGCAGGATCGCCTGCCTGGGCTGTACCGTCGCGCGGCTCTCTTCGTCGCGCCGTTCGTCAGCGACAGTTCGGGCGACCAGGAAGGCCTTCCGGTGGCGCTCATGGAAGCTATCGGTTGCGGTTGCCCGGTGGTCGTGGGCAAGGTCCAGGGCCTGGTCGATTTGCTAGGCGAAGGGGCCGACGCGATATGCGTCGATCCCACGGACGCTTCGGCACTGGCCAACGCGGTGCTGGACAGCCTGGCAGATCCCGGCCAGGCCCAAATCCGGGTGGCGGCGATACGCACCAACGCGGTGGAGTGGGTGGACTGGGAGACCGTGGCCAAGCGTTATGGCGATCTGCTGATGCGCTGCTTGACCGCGCCAACGGAGGACAAGTGATGTCGCGCATTCTGGTTTGCGGCGGTGCCGGCTACATCGGCTCGCACATGGTTCAGCTGTTGCTGAAGCGGGGCTTCGAAGTCACTGTTTTCGACAATCTCTCGACCGGCCATCGTGTCGCCGTAGGTGAGGCAGAACTGGTGACGGGCGACATCCGTGATCGTTCCGCGCTCGCTTCCCTTTTCGCAACGCGACCGTTCGATGCAGTCATGCACTTCTGTGCCTCCTCGATAGTCGCCGACTCGGTCAAAGATCCATACGTCTACTACGACAACAATGTGGTCGGCACCCTGAGCCTGCTGGACGTTGTGCGGCAGGCCGATATCGGGCGCTTCGTCTTTTCGTCGAGCGCGGCGGTCTATGGCATGCCCGAACGGGAACTGATCGACGAAGACCATCCCACGCGTCCGATCAACCCCTACGGAGCCACCAAGCTGATGGTGGAGCGGATACTCAAGGACGCGGCGGACGCCTATGGCTTGCGTTCGGTCGCCTTGCGCTACTTCAACGCAGCCGGTGCCGATCCCGGCGGAGCCTTGGGCGAAGTGCATCGACCAGAAACCCATCTGATCCCCAATATCCTGCGCAGCGCGTTGGATGGGAGCGCCGAATTGCAGGTGTTCGGGACCGACTACGACACCGTCGATGGAAGCTGCGTGCGCGACTACATCCACGTCTGCGACCTCGCCCTGGCGCACCTGAAGGCGATGGAGTACCTCGACAGCCATGCCGGTGCGCATCGCTTCAATCTGGGCAGCGGCAACGGCTACAGCGTGTTGCAGGTGATCGAGGCGGCGCGGCAGGTGACCGGGTGCCCGCTCCCGGCACGAGTGTTGCCGCGAAGGCCGGGTGATCCACCCGTGCTGGTCGCCAGCAGCCAGCGGGCGCAGGCGGAGCTGGGTTGGCAGCCACGCCATTCCGATCTAGACGAGATCATCGGAAGTGCGTGGCGCTGGCATTGCCGTCCCCGCTTTTGACCCGCGTCCCAGATCCTTGCGCAGGTCATCGTCAACGCACAGAATTTCCGGGCCTCGCGACCCAACGGATCTGTTCGCGAATCTTATGGATTTCCGCTTTTCGTGGGCGTGACGAGCAAAGCGGCGACTATCGTGGTTTCCTTCGCGGCATGCGGGTTTACAAGGCCCACCAGTGGCCATTCACGGAAAGGGGATCCCGCGATGGGACGCAAGCAGCCCAAACTCGTACTGCGTGAAAGCTGCGTAGATGACGTCAGCCGGCACTGGCCGCCGGGCACGTTCCTGGAAATGGGGGCGGGCACGGGACACATGACGCGGATCTTTCTCGAGCGGAGCTTCACCGGTGCCGCCTACGACTTGGGCGAGGACAGCCGGCAATACATGCGCGCCAACCTGGCCCCGTACGGCGACCGCATCCGGGTGGTCGAGGACACCGGGGAACTTGGTACCGAATCGTTCGATTACCTGTTCGCGTTCGAGGTGCTGGAACACATCGAGCAGGATGCCGTGGCGCTGGCCGAGTGGGCCCGTTTCCTTCGCGCCGGTGGCCGGGTATTGATTTCCGTTCCGGCCCATACCCGCAAATACGGCCGGTCCGACGAACTGGTCGGTCACGTGCGCCGCTACGAAAAGGAAGCACTGCGGCGGTTGCTGGAGCAGGCTGGTTTCGAGCAGATCCGCATCGTCAACTACGGGTTTCCGGTTACCGAATTGACGCGTTTGGTTTCGAACTGGCTGGTGCGGGGCGATCGCAGCTACGACGACATGTCCCCGACTGAGCGCAGCATCCGCAGCGCGCAGGCCAAGCCGCGCGTGATCAACCGACTGTTGTCCGTTTTCAGCGGATCACTGGTGCGACCGTTCTGCACCATGCAGCGATGGTTCTACCGGTTGGACTGGGGCGACGGCTACGTGGCAACTGCGGTCAAGCGCGCCGCCTGAGGCGCGGCAGCCATTAGAGCGTTAGGCTGCCGCACCGGCGCCGACCAGGGCCTTCAGTTCCGGCTCGAGCCTGGCGATCAGCGTTTGCCAGTCGTCGATGGGAACGGCCGGCAAGGTCGGCGATTCCAGTTGCGCGCGCAGTCTGCGGGCCAGGTCCGCGGCATCGCCGACCCGGTACAGGCACGCAGGCGTGGCTGCCAGCAATGCGCCCATCGCGCCCACGTCTGCGGCGACCACCGGAAGTCGGCACGCAAGCATTTCGTAGGCCTTCTGCGGGAAACAGTACCTACCGAAGGGCGTATCCAGGATGCACATGACGCCAACGTCCAGCGCACAGAACAGGTCGGCTACGCGATCGTGCGCGATTGCGCCGAGATAGTGCACGCGATCTCCCTGTGGCGGCGGCAGTGAGGCCTCGTGGGGGCCGGCGAGCACCAGGTGCGCATGCGGGCAATCCCGTTGCAGGTGCTTCCATGCGTCGTAAAGGGCGGCAATGCCCTTGTCGCGGTAAAGCCCACCCGCGGTGCCGATCAACGGCGCGTCCAGCGGCAGGCCCAGTGCCTTGCGGCTGTCGATCCGATCGCTCGGCCGGAATACCTGCTTGTCCACCGAACTCGGCATCGCCACGACCATACCCTGGAGCCCGTAGGTCTCCTGGACGTAGCGGCGCAATGGCTCGCTGGTCGTGGTCACCAGCGACGCCTGGCGGACTGCACGGCGGAGCAGAGGCACCATGCCCGGAATCCGCGCCTGACCGAAGCCCTCGAAGTTGTCGTACAGATCGGCAACGAACGGCACGCGCAGACGCCTGGCCAACCACGCGCCCAGCGCCACTTGCGGAATGTCCGATGCACCGACGACCAGGTCCGGTGCAAAGTCGCGCAGTCGCGCGAGCATCCGCCACGGATAGCTGACCATGCCAAACCCGAAGCGACCGGGCGCATGGGCTTCCCAATGCAACGTTCCCGGGGCGGCCTGGTGTTCCCAGCGTCCCGGCTCGGTACCGGTGCGGTAGTCCAGGCAGATGCTTTCCACCGTGTGGCCCAGCCGGGCCAGCTGGCGAGGTATCTCGTACAGGCGCGCATAGCGGTCAAGGATGACGTCCTTGCCCATGTAGCGTCGCTTGCACACGAAAGCGATGCGCATGGTCAGTCCAGCAGGCGCTTGGCTGCGGCGAGCGCCGCGCCGACCACCTGGTCCATGTTGTAGTAGCGGTATTGCGCGAGTCGGCCGACGAACGTGACGTCGCGCTCGGCCTTGGCCAGTCCCTCGTAGCGCTTGAACAGCGCTTCGTTCTCCTCGCGCGGCACCGGGTAATACGGCTCGCCCTCGGCCTGCGGATACTCGCGCACGATCGACGTGCCCGAGTGCACCTGCCCGGTCAAGTGCTTGAACTCGGTGATGCGCGTGTAGGCGTGGTCGTTGGGATAGTTCACCGTACCCGTTTCCTGGAAGCGCTCGACGCCGGGCAGGTGTTCGTGTTCGAAGCTAAGCGAGCGATAGGGCAGGCGGCCGAAGCAGTAGCCAAAATAGGCATCGATCGGCCCGGTATAGACGGTGTGGTCGCGCTCAATGCGGTCACGCACGTCATTGAAGTCCACTCCAAGCTCCACCGTGATCCGTGGGTGGTCAAGGATGGCCTCGAACATGCGTGTGTAGCCATGTAGAGGCATGGCCTGGAACGTATCGGTGAAGTAACGGTCGTCGGTGTTGGTGCGCACGGGAATGCGCGCGGCAACGCCCGCCTTGAGCTGCGATGGCTCGAGGCCCCATTGTTTGCGCGTGTAGTTCAGAAAAAACTTTTCGTACAGATCGCGGCCCACGCTGTTCAGCACCACATCCTCGCTGCTATGCACTGGATCGCGTGGTTCGCGCGCTCGTTCGAAGAATGCCGCAGCGGCGGGTTCGTCGAGATTCAGGCCATAGAGCTGGTTCAATGTGTCGCGATTGATCGGAAAAGGAAGGGCTCGGCCACCGACGATGCTTCTCACGCGATGTTCATAGGGGCGCCATTCGGTGAAACGCGACAAGTACGCGAAAATCCGAACTCCGTTCGTGTGAAAAATGTGCGGACCATAACTGTGCACCAATACACCGTGCGCATCGTGCTTGTCGTAGGCGTTACCGGCGATGTGCGGGCGCTTGTCGATGACTAGCACGCTATGGCCAGCATCCGCCAGTTCGCGTGCTATCACGCTGCCTGCAAAGCCAGCGCCGACTATCAGAAATTCACGGAACATATTCTTCTGGCTTCTCCGGACGGAAGTTTCGATGGGGAGTGCCGGTTACGCGCTGAGCCCCCATCGTCTAAGGAACGCGAAAGGCGAGGAGCGATAATCCAGCCGGCTCAAGGCGAGGATGGCGAGATCCAGCCGGGCTGGACCGCGAATGCATGTGGCAAATGGTGATGAGTTGAAGGCTCGCCACATGGCGCCTCCCAAGGGAGCTGCACGGATGCAGGCGCGCAACCACTGCGACCCAATGACGGCGCGTGCGTCGGGATGTGCGTAATGCGTCGTGAGCTTCTGCAGCCACGCGTCAATCCCGCGAAGATCGTCCAGACTCTGGATCGAGTTCGGAGACCTGATGAGGTTGTGCAGGCGCGCTTCTTCGTTGCTTGCGATGATGCCTTCGGAAGCGAGCACCTCGATCCGTACGCGTCTTGTGACGGCCTCCATCCGGTCGAGCTTCACCTGTGTGCTTTGCATCCGATGCCTTCGGTAGCGGAGCAATGACACCGGCACGTTGGCGATGCGATATTCCCGCATGGCACGGCCGAAGAGGTCATAGTCTTCGACCAGTTGGTATTCCTGCCGATAACGATAACGATCGAAAACCTCCCGCTTCGCTAGAACCGAGGGATGCAGCAGACTGTTCTGGAACAACATCGCTGCCCGCAGTGCCGGTTCCGTGTGAGGCCAGCGAACTGAGCGGGAAATTCCCTGGCCGAATTCGACAAACCAACTGCCGCAGATGTCGCAACCGGCGCTTTCCAGAAACGCGATCTGGGTCCGAAAACGGTTCGCTAAGCAGATATCGTCAGCGTCCATTCGCGCGATAAATCTCCCGCTCGCGGCATCCAGCCCACGGTTGAGCGCGTTCACGATGCCAAGGTTCGATGGGTTGCGGAGAATGCGTACCACAATGCCGTTCGTGCGGGAGGCTACTGATTCCGCTACGTCGATAGAGCCGTCGGTGGAACCGTCATCAACCACTATCAGTTCTGCGGCGAAGCCGGAGGCGGCGGCGATCGTGCTCCGTAGCGCAGCGTCGAGCCACCGCTCGCCGTTGTGAACCGGAATAACGATACTGAGAAGCGCAGCCATGTCGCTTACCTATGCGTCCAGCCGCCATCTCGGGTGGCGCTTCCCCTTCATGCCACGCAGGCCGTCGATCACGCCGGCGAGGTAGGCCTTGGTCTGCTGCAACCGCTGCGGCTCGTGGAGCAGTGTGGCCAGGAGGCGCAACATGGTAGCGGGGAGCGTTTTCAGAACCATCGGACCAAGACCTTCTCCGGCCGACGTCAACAACCGGTTCCTCACGTCGTAATAGCGCTTCCACGGCGGCATACGAAAGCACACGGGGGCGAATCGGCCGACACCGAAGCGGTAGTAGTGGGAGGTTGGATGGCGCAGGACGCTACCCCCGACGGCCATTACGGGGATGCCGCAGCCGCGTGCCCTGAAGCAGTACTCGGTATCGTCACCAGCGAGGAAGTAGTCCGCATTGGGGTAGCCGATTGTTTCGATCACCCGCCGAGATACAAGAATTCCCAGGAACGGGAGCGCGACGACGCTCGTGACACGAGATGTATCCCTGACGCCTGCTACCTCTTCGCCATCTGTGCCGAACAAGGGCCAGCACAGCTCGATTCCATTGTGGGTGGCAATGGAACCATAGATGGCTTCGTCAGTGACGACTGCATCCAGCAGTATGGATAGTGCTTTGGTCTCGGGTTCCGCGTCGTCGTCCATCATCCAGATCCAATCAGCACCTCCCGCCACGGCTGCTTTCATGCCTGCTGCAAATCCTCCGGCGCCACCCGAATTAACTTCGAGCGCGAGGACTTCCCCTTCGGGCAAATGGTGGGGCAGCCACGATTGGAGCCAGTCGCGCGTTTCGTCGGTGGATGCGTTGTCGACGATCAGGACCCTATCGGGCTTGCGCGTCTGATTGGCAAGCGCCAAAAGGCAGAGCTCGAGGAGGGGCCTCCGGTTGAAGGTGACCACGACAGCGGTCAGATTGCATTGCACGTTCATGCGGGGTCCGAACCAAGTGGGCATATGCCGAGGTGCTTGAAGAACGCTCGCCATTCGGTCGTCGCGGAATCTGTCCTGTCCGGCTCGTAATAGAAGCACTCCACGCCCTGGTGCAGTGCCTTCGTGACATGCAGTGCCGACGTCCGCACCCCGGTGATGAGCTGCGCCTGGGGTTCGGCGTACAGGACCAGCTCGACCGGGTATTCCTGCGATATGAAACGGGAGCCTGGGTAGGCATTGATGAGGAGCTCCCGTGTTATGACGTCCCTTGGGTGAACTTTGAAAACCGGTTCAACACCCCGGCTCACGCAGCGAGAGCTGCTCAGCTCCACGAACCTATGCAGGTCAAGCCGGCTGATACCAGTTTCGGGATGTGGGAGCACGATGATGCCAAACGGTTCGTCATACCGTGGGTTGCCGTAGAGCGCACGAAAGCGCTCCTGGAAGCGGTCGCCAAGCACATGCGGCAACTGCTGATACGGTTTTGAGCGAAGGTCGCTCCGGAGCATGTCCGGATAAAGGCAACAAAACTCATCGATGGCGGGATGTCGACCGATGAACCTGGATTCCTTCCATTTCATACCGAACCGAACTTTATTCCTCCATCTTCGCGTAAGGCTCCTGGAAAAAGGTCTTGCCACCTTGTAGAGCAGCAGGCCGTCTTCGACACACGATACAAAGGTACTTGGCTTGAGTGCATAGTTGAGCAACGCCTGCGCCTCCGCCCTCAGGTCATAGAAGACAGCCGCGGCGGTCAAAGGAAGCCCCGATATGGAACGTCGCACGGTCGAGGCATTGGCTTTCTGCAACTTCAGTGCTTCCCGGGGCGACCTGGTCGAGGCAGTTCCTGGCAGCATCAGGAATTCGCCGCCGACGGGTTGGAGGAACTCGCGGGCGATATGGTGCAAGCCGGGCGTGTCCTCGACGACCGCAAAGAGCGAGTTCTCCCTGTCTTCGCCAGGCTTGCTGAGCGCAGAAAGGAGAACGTGCAGTGGCGTGTGGCAAAGATAGATTTTCAAGGATGGCCCGGATGCCTCGAAACAGGTCCCCGTAAGATTCTTCGGAGAACACCGAATACTTGCCGCCTGAGCGCCCGCACGCGAGAGGTCCTCATCCTGTGAATCCGCAGCCGCTCGCTTTCGCTGACCTGCACGAGTCTTTCATCAAGCGAAAGGGCGCCTGCCGCCGTTGCAGTCTGTTTAGTGATGAACCAGGACGGGAACATGGAATATTTGTCGCCCCCCGCAATTTCAGTAACCGTTAGGGCAGCGCCGAGTTGTGACACGAAGTGGTTGACGGCCCACATCACCAGCGGCCAGTTCTCGTGATAGTCGTCGCCGGCCATTATTCCTCCGACCTTGAGCTTCGGATACCAGTCGACGAGGGTCCGTCCGCCTTCCTCGCCCGTGTGGGCGAATCCATCGATATAGATGAAGTCGAAATAGTCGTCGGGAAAGAGCTCGAGTGCGTCCTCGAACGTCAGACGAAGCAATTTGTATGGTCGTCCAATTCCGATATTCAGGATTGCGTTCTTGTATTCCGCTGTATCGTGGATATCCCCATACACATCCGCGCCAAAAAGCTGGCCGAACTTGCCTGAGCGAACCAAGCTGGATGAGAAAGAACCCTCTGCTACACCCAACTCGATGCCAACATTGTTGTTGCCCGGCAGGAGCTTGACGATATCGTGCCGGGTAAGGCCTTCGGCGAACTCGACAGCTACCTTGGGCAGCCGTTCCAGAGCTTCCTTTTTGACTGACGCCTTGTTCATCGAGAGTCCCTAAAGCCGCGAATCGCCATTGACGAGGACCGGAACCCCCGAGGCTACATCGGCCCGCAAGCCAAGGTATCGTCTAACGAGCGTCCAGCGTAAAGCACCGCAGAATACGGTACTCAAGGCCGTGGCGACGGCTGCACCGGCCATACCAAAAGCTGGAATCAGCGCAAGGTTGAGCAATATGTTCAGCGCCGCGCTAAGGCCGAAGGCCATGGCGGACTGCTTGGCATGGGCTGTCATGTTCAGCAGGATTCCCACTGGCCCGAACAGCACGGTGACGAGATGGGCGACGATCAGGATCCGCAGGGGCAAGACGCTTTCCGCGTACGCCACGCCATATAGAGCGGACACCAGCACGCCCGCCAATAAAAACAGCGTGGCACCGCCGGCAGTGGTTACGATGAAAATGCGCCTGGCGGCCGAGCTAGTGATCTGTTGCAACAGACGCGAGTTGCGCGAGCCGTAGAGTTCCGAAATTTTCGGTCCCAGGGATGTGTTTGCGACGGTCAGAAAAAAAGGAATAAGTTCCGCCGCCCGGGCTGAGATCGCATAAACGCCGGCTTCATGCGCGCCGCGGAGTACTCCGATAGCGATCAGATCCACCCTGCTGTTTACGAGACTCAGGGCCCCCAACCACATGAAGGGAAGTGCAGCTCGAACGCTTGGGGGCTGACCGGGCTCTTGCCCAGTGGCAAAATCCACAGCTGACAATTGAATCCGGTTGACGAGAAAAGGAATCGGAGCGACTGCCAGGGTGATCCCCATCAGGATGATGGGTGTCAGGGGGCCGATACACGCCAAGTACAGACACACCGACGCAAGCAAAATGGCTGGGGAGAGGGCAAGCTGGGGCCACTGGCTCTCCGCGATTTTCCCTCGCGCCTGCAGTAGGGATTGACGCACTGATGCTGCGTTTGCAAGCAAGGGAAGTGGGATGGCCAATGCGAAGAGCTGGCCCAACGTATGGCCTGAAGCCAACGAGGCGATCCCTAGCAATGCTGCAGCTACGAATCCCGACAGGACAACGGTTCGATTGGACCATTTGAACAGCGTCCAAGCGTTTCGCGGTCTGCGGGCCGCTTCCCGGATGAGATAGCTGGGGATGCCAAGACCACAAGGGAGGGCGATGATGGCCACCCAAGCCATGACGAAAGCGTACTCGCCGTACGACTGCGGCCCCAGCGATCGCGCGCATGCAATGCTGATGAGCAGCGCGAACAGTATGGATGCGAGCTTGAACAGTGCCGTACCTGCGGCTGCACGCCCGATGCGCCCACGCTCTGTACTTTTGTCGAAGTCGTCGCGGATTAGCTTGTAAAGCGTTGTGAGGCTCATCACGCTAGCACGCGGCCCTATGACTCGTCGGGAGGCGGAATCACGCCCGGAAGGATGGCGAGGCTGACTCTGGGGGGAGGGCTCATTTTGGTCGAACGTGGAGGCTGCGCAGGGATTCGAGATCTCGGTCCAGGCGGCCGCCGATGTTCAGGCGCTGGAGCAGTTGATAGGAACTCTGTGCGGCCTGGATCCGCCCCATCGCGACAAGCATACGCGTTTCGCTAATCAGATAGGCGGGCTCGTCGGGAGCCGCACGGGCGGCTGCCTGTATCATGCCGAGCCCTAGTTCATGGTCGCCCAGCACGTTCCAGGCATAGTCGCCATACGCTGCGAGCAGTCTCGCGCTTGGCGGTGTGTGGGACAGGGCCGCTTCAAAGGCGTCGATCATTCGGTTCGCTGGGAGCTGGCACAAGTTTTCGCGGGAGCATTGGGTAAGAGCCCCAAGTGAACTTTCGTCCTGGACGCCTGGTTTGTGGGCCTTCAGTTTTGAAACCATGCTGTCCCACCAGGCATCCTTGATTGGCAAACTCATGCGCGCATTCATGAAGATCAGAGCCTGCTCCGGGAGGATCGAGGAGTCGGGAAGCTTCATCGCTCGTTCCAGCGGCGCATATGCCATTTGCGTGAATGGTGAGCTGGGATCGTAGTGCGAGTAGATGATGTACGTGCGACCGAGCTCGTATTGGGCACGCGGTGATGCAGGCGCGCGATCGGCCAGTTCGGCGGACAGGCGCAATGGGTCGCCCCATGCATAGGCGGTAAGAGTAGTTTGCGTAATCCAGAGCAACATGAGCCCTGCAAGAGCTACATAGCGGGACAAGGCCATCGGCAATGCCTTCGAAACCTCGGGCATCGGGGTGACAGACAGTGGATCACCAGCTGGTCGTTGCGGCGCTGTGAGCAGCGGAACGATGGTCAGCATCAGGCCGAAACTGGCGAAGTAGTTGCGGTGCTCGTAGATCAACTCAAGCGGGAGGATCGTGCCGGTCAGAAGGTGGCAGCCCATGAACAGCAGGATGCCGAGTGCAGCAAGCGGTCGCCTGCGCCGCAGCCACAGCGCTCCCACGAGCAGCAGTGCCAGTGCCATGGCACCGGCCAGCGTTGTCCATGGGTGCAGCCATCCAGACGAGGGCACGAAGTCGTCGTGATAAAACGACAGCGCCGTCGGCGTAGGCAGGACGGTCCAGCCGAGGTAGTCGGTGACGATCCGTGCCTCGCTCAGGAGGCGCGTGGTCAGCCTGAAGTCGCGTGTCGCCCAGTAGGACGGGTTGAGCACGTCCGGAAGTAGCCACGCAAGACCAACGATAAGCGGCACGACGAGCACGGCAAGAAACAGGGCGGCTATGCGCCAGTCAAATCGGCTTCTCCTGTCGCGAAAGCGAAAAACGATCCATTCCGTCGAAACCGCATAAAGCGGCAACATGATGGCGGTTTCCTTCGCCAGCAGTCCGAGCCCGGTGGCGAGGACCAGACTTGCGGCGCAGAGGATGTAATGCCGCCATCCTCGGCCATCGTCCGGTTCTGCCTCCTGCAGGCTGCTGCGTGCATGGACGTAACCGAGCAGGCCGACGAGCACAAACAGATTGGCCATGCTTTCCATGCGCTGCACGACATAGAGCACGCCGGTGAGATTGATCGGCAGCAGCAGCCACGCGCCAGCGGTCAGTGCGGCGAGCCATCCCGCCGCGGACTCCTTTCGGAACCGCCGTAACAGCAAGCGTGCTAGGAAAAACGATGCCGTGCCGTTGAGAAGATGAATCACCAGATTGGTGAACTTCATCCAGTACGGATCGAGTCCTGCGGCGAGGTAGTTGGCTGCGAAACTGAGCGACGCCAACGGTCGCTTGAATTCGCTCGAGGGCGAAGAAAGTGCGGCGCGTACCAGCGAACCCAGGCTGGCATCGTGCGGTTGGACGCCGGGGTTGTCCACGATGTTCGGGTAGTCGTCGAACAGCCATCCGCCCGTGAGTCCCGGCGCGTACGCGGCGACCGTCAGCGCCATAGCGATCAGCAGCAACCACCACGGGCGATCGGCCAGGCGCGCCAGCGCCGGCTTGGGAGAGGTGACGGGCGTCATCTATGGGTGTTCCTGGCAAATGCTGCGAACGGTTCCCAGTCTAGTGCGCGACCGCTTGCTCCTGTGGTTTCCCGGTCTTTCGCCCGTTCAGCGCGGAAGCCTGCTTCTCCCGGATCGTCGTGGCCATCTCGCGGTTGATGGCGCGATCGTCCACCAGTAGTCGCCGTAGCAGCGGCAGGCGTCGGTAATCGGTTTGTTCGAGCTTGTCGATCGCCTGGTCGTACAGACCGGCGCTGGCCAGGTACTTGGCTTGGAGCCTTGGGATGTTCGCGTCCGGGTCCTTGGCGTATGCAAGGTCGAGTTGCCGCACGGCAAGGTCAAGGTTGCCCTCGTGCACGGCGAGCTGGCTGATCTGGTAATGGATGAACCCCGCCGCTATTCCCCATTGGTAGGCCCGGTTGGCGAGGAGGGCATCGGCGAGGCTGCTCCACTGTTCGGTAGTCAGCGGAGGACAACGATGCATCTGAGCCTGTAATCGTATGGTTTCCAGGTTCTGGAAGCCGTTGCGGTTCCAGCGTGCAGTACGGAGCGTTTCACGAAGTTGGTCGAGATCTGCGGCGGTGAGTGAACCTTCCACGCAGCGCAGCAGCACCTTGTTTTCGGCAAGGCCTGCGTCACCGGGATGCTTCTCCATGACCCGATCAATGATGCGCGCCGCCGCCGCAAGCCGTCCGTGCTTGTATAGCTGGCCGGCAAGCATGGTCTGCGACCGCACCGAGTCAGGATGGGTGTTGCCCCAGTTGAAGGCGAGTCCTTGTTCGCTCGACCAGACGCGTGCGCTCAGCGAGGTAGCGATCACGCTTGCGCCAAACCATACGGTCACAATCGCGTACACCAACCTCCGCGTGTTGCTGGGACTAAGGGTTGCTATCCAGATGGCAAGCGCGATGAAGGGGCCAATGATCGGAAGGTAATTGCGATGCTCGAAGTAGAGCTCGAGCATGACCACACTGCTTTCAAGGATCTGGCCACCGAAATACCAGAATACGGCAAATGCCAGTAGCGGGCGACGTTGGCGCCAACGGAACGCGAGGCCGAGGACGAGCAGCAGGGCCGCAAGGAAGAATGGCGTGGCAAGGGGGTGGAATATCCCGGACGAAAGTGGGAAATCGTCGTTGTAAAGTCCGTAGACCCCGAAGCGGGGCAGAAAGATCTTGGCAAGATAGTCGGCGAGGATGCGTGGTTCGGTCAGCAGGCGTTGGTAAAGTGTGAAGTCCCGAAACGATTCCGCCCGCGCAAAGTCGGGGATCTCGATCAGCAGATATCCGAACACGAACAGCACCATCGGATACACCAGCAAGCGCCGCAGCCACGCGAGCACGGGAGGTAGCTGCTGCACTCGCGTGCGAAGCAGGGTGGTGTCGAGTGCGAGTGCGTAGAGCGGCAACAGAATGCCATTTTCCTTGGTGAGGAAAGCCAGCGTCGTGCCGACCCCCAGACCGGTCACCATGAGCGCCCCACGGCGTCGGATGCTGGCGCGTTCATTCTTCAGCGCGCTGGTGTAAGCGATCAGGCCGAGCAGCACGAACAGCGCCATGAGCAGGGTCATGCGTTGCACGACCAGCAAGATCGCCGACAGGTTGATTGGACAGACGAGCCATGCGGCGGTGACCAGCAGCGGCGGCCAGGGAGAGAGGCGCTTCAGCGGCGCGGTACCGTCGGCGAGGACAATGGCCGACAGTTGCTTGGTAAGGACATACACCAGTACGCCATTGGCCAGGTGCAGACCAAGGTTCACCAGCTTGAAAGCGAAAGGGTCATCCGGCCAACTCGACTTCTGCAGAAGAAAGCTGAGCATGGCGAGTGGACGTCCCGGGAACGTGCGGGCCTCGGACAGGAACAGTCCCAAATCCCGCCAGTTGGCGACCCGGTCAATGCTGTCCAGTGCTGCAAGGTTGGGGAAATCGTCGAAGAGAAAAGGGCCGTGCAGGCCGGCCCAGTAGACCGCAGTACATCCTGCAAGGATGACTATCAGCAGAAGCGCTGCTCTTGTCGATGGCTGCATGGTGTCCCGAGTATTGGGGTGGCGATCCAGGCGAAGAGCGTATCCCAGCGTCGCTGGCAAAAAAAAAGCCCCTCTTTGCGAGGGGCTTTCGTTGTTCCCGGGATAAAGCTTACGGGGTCTGGCAGGCCTGCGGGAGGTACTTCTGGTCCGCATCGCTGGTGCAAGCCCAGGCGAAGTTGCCGCCATTCTCGGAACCCTTGAACAGGGCCTTCTTACCCTGGAGACCCTTCGAAACGGAAGTGGTCTTGAACGTCACTTCGATATCGCAGGTCGGATCCTTGGCAGCCGTACCGGTCGCAATGTCAGCCGAGGCGACATACTTGCCAGCGTAGCTTGCAGCGGCCGACGGGAAGCTCTTGTCGGTGCCGAGTTCGGGGCACTTCCCATTCTGGGTCCAGAACTCCGCCACGGCCGTCTTGATGCCGTCAGCCACGGTCTGCGACTCCGAGAACTGCGACTTGGCGACGTAGTTCTGGTAGGCCGGGATGGCGATGGCAGCCAGGATCGCGATGATCGCGACCACGATCATCAGTTCGATCAGGGTGAAGCCCTTCTGCAGATTCTTCTTCATGGTGGTTCCTCTCTAGTGCTGGTTAGCTAACCGTTTGATGCCCCCTGAGCCCCGGTCCCGGATCCCCCTAGGCGGAATCGGACCCCACATGCTGCGGTCAGGAACGACCAGGAAGCTCGCGGTGAACGAAGCAGTTTGCGTGCCACGCACACTGCCCCTGTATTGCCGCATAGCTGTAGGCCAGTCGATTGTGCACGTGGTCACGAATGTCTACAACCTGTGAGGTGGCTGTCGCGCCCGCTTGCAGAAGCGTGACGCGTGCAACACCGCAAGGCGGTGTCTAAAAAGGGCAGGTACTGCCCAAGTTTGTCAGTGGCGCCCCTTGAAGCGTCCGTCCGGGGCACGGCGGTCACAGGCATGCGTCGCCTGGCGGGCAAGCGAAATCTCCGATTGGACGGCCAAATGCCGCTGCACCGCACGCGGCCGTATGGTGCCCTTGGCCGTGAAAGTGCGCTTTCCTTGCTTCCCTGCACGCCTGCCCGTACCGTGATTCGCTGACCACCAAAGGGGACCGCATCATGAAGCCGCTGTTCGCCGCGCTTGCACTCGGCCTGCTGGCCACACCGGCGCTGGCCGTCGACCTGGAAACCCACGTCCCGCACCCATTCAACGTGCGCGACCTGGTGATGATGGACCGCGTCAGCGATCCGCAGCTCTCGCCCGACGGCCGCTACGCCGCGTTCGGCGTGCGCAGCACGGACTACGCCGCGAACAAGGGCGTCAACGCGATCTACGTGCTTGATCTCAAGAAAGGCGGCGAGCCGGTCAAGGTCGCGGACAAGGGCAGCTCGGCGCGCTGGGCATCCGATGGGCACGGTCTTTACTACGTGGCCGCGGCCGATGGCGTCGCGCAACTGTGGCGGCTGGATCTGGGCGCGGGCGGCAGCCTGGACCTGGCCGGGCACAAGGCCGCGGTGCAGGTGAGCCACGGTTCGCTCGACCTGGGTGGCTACAAGCTCTCCCCTGACGGCAAGAGCGTGCTGCTCTCCTATGAGGTCTACACCGACTGCGCGGACCTGGCCTGCACCAAGGAGCGCATCGACGGCCGCGAGAAGAACAAAGCCACTGGCACCGTCTACAACAAGCTGTTCGTGCGCCACTGGGACACCTGGTCCGAGGGCAGGCGCAACCAGCTTTTCATCGCCCATTTCGATGGCACCGGCATGCTTCCAGCCGAGCCGACGCTGCTCAGCCGCGGCATCGACGGCGACATCCCCAGCAAGCCCTTTGGCGACGAGAGCGAGTTCGCCTTTTCGCCGGACGGCCGCACGGTGTACTTCGACGTGCGCATCGCCGGCACCAGCGAACCGTGGTCGACCAATTTCGATCTCTACCGTGTGCCGGCCGACGGTTCGACTGCACCGCAGAACCTCACCGCGGCGAACAAGGCCTGGGACGCCTATCCAGTGCCTTCGCCCGATGGCCGCACGCTGTACTACCTGGCGATGAAGGAGCCCGGCTTCGAAGCCGACCGCTTCGCCATCATGGCGATGGACCTGCAAAGCGGCGCCATCCGCGAAGTGGATCCGCAGTGGGACCGCTCGGCCGGTGCGCTGACGATCGCACCCGACGGCAAGACGCTGTACGCCACGGCCGACGACGAGGGCCAGCATCCGCTGTTCGCCATTGACGCAGCCAGCGGCAAGGTCAGCAAGCTGGTGGGCGACGGTTCGGTGGGCGGCTATTCGCTCCAGAACGGCAAGCTGCTGCTGGCGCGTGACGACCTCAAGCGTCCGGTCGACCTGTACCTGACCGACGCCCGCGGCCGAGGCCTCAAGCAGGTCACGCACTTCAACGCCGAGCGGCTGAAGAACGCGAAGGTGGGCGACTTCGAGTTCTTCACCTTCAAGGGCTGGAACAACGAACCGGTGCAGGGCTACGTGGTCAAGCCGGTGGGCTACAAGCGCGGGCAGAAATATCCGGTCGCCTTCATCATCCACGGCGGCCCGCAGGGTGCGATGACCAACGACTGGAGCTACCGCTGGAACCCGCAGACGTATGCCGGGCAGGGCTTCGCGGTGGTCACCATCAACTTCCACGGTTCCACCGGCTACGGCCAGGCGTTCACCGATTCGATTTCCGGTGACTGGGGCGGCAAGCCGCTGGAAGACCTCAAGGCCGGCTGGGCGGCTGCGCTGGACAAGTACAGCTTCCTCGACGCGGACAACGCCTGCGCGCTGGGCGCCAGCTACGGTGGCTACATGGTCTACTGGATCGCCGGCGTGTGGAACCAGCCGTGGAAGTGCCTGATCGACCATGACGGCGTGTTCGATGCGCGCATGATGTATTACGCGACCGAAGAGCTGTGGTTCGAGGAGAAGGAGAACGGCGGCACGCAGTTCGAGCATCCGGAGAACTACGAGCGCTTCAACCCGATCAACCACGTCAAGGACTGGCGCGTGCCGATGCTGGTGGTGCACAGCGGCCACGACTTCCGCATCCCGATCACCCAGGGCCTGGGCGCGTTCACTGCGCTGCAGCGCCGCGGCATCCCCAGCGAGTTCCTCACCTTCCCGGATGAGAACCACTGGGTGCTCAAGCCGCAGAACAGCGTGATGTGGCACGAGACGGTGAATGCGTGGCTGAAGCGGTGGACCTCGGGGCCGGGCGCGGCTGACGCCGCCCACTGAGCGCGAGATTCCATCCGCGGAGCGGCGGCCCTTCGGCCGCCGCTTTTCTTTTGAGGCGTATCGGATGGTCAGGCGGCGACCCGGCGAGTCCTACAACCACTTCACCCGCTTGAGCCAGGTGTAGATGCCGCCGACGACGCCGACCACCACCACGATCATCACCGGATACGCCCAAGGCTTGTCCAGTTCGGGCATGTGCGTGAAGTTCATGCCGTACCAGCTGGTGATGAGCGTGGGCGCGGCGAGCAGCGCGGCGTAGCCGGCCAGGCGCTTCATCACCTCGTTCTGCCCGAAGGTGACCAGAGACAGGTTCACGTTGATCGCCGCGCCGAGCATCTCGCGCATGGCGTTGATCGATTCGTTGACGCGGAACACGTGGTCATAGACGTCGCGAAAATACAGCCGCAGTTCCTCGGGGATCAGCTGCGGGTGCAGCCGCACCAACTGGCTGGTGATGTCCTGCAGCGGCGCCACCGCCAGGCGCAGGGTCATCAGGTCGCGCTGCATGTCATAGAGCCGGCGCACCGTGCTGCGCTTGAAGGTCTCGGCGAAGATGTCCGCCTCGAGCTGGTGCAGCTCTTCGCGGAAGTCGCGCACGATCGGCAGCAGGTTGTCGACGATGAAGTCGAGCACGCCGTAGAGACCGTAGCTCGGCCCGTTGCGCATCAGCTCGTGCGCCTGCTCGCAGCTGCGCCGCGCCGGCGCGTAGGACAGCGAGGCGCCATGGCGCACGGTCACCAGGTAGCGCGCGCCGAAGAAGATCTGCGTCTCGCCGAAGGCGAGGTTGCCGTCGAGCAGCTGCGCCGTCTGCACCACCAGGAACAGCGAATCGCCGTAGGCCTCCAGCTTGGTGCGCTGGTGCGCCTTGTGCGCATCCTCGATGGCGAGGTCGTGCAGGTCGAATTCTTCCTGCAGCTTGAGCAGCAGCGCCGCATCCGGCTCGTGCAGGCCCACCCACACGAAGGTGCCCGGCTCCTGCAGGACGTCGCTGATCGCATCCAGCGTGATGTCGCCGATACGGGTGCCGTCGCCGCGGTAGGCGACACAGTTGACGACCATGCTGTTGGTGGAGGTGGACATGCGCCGATGGTACGGGCACCCGGGTATCGTTGCCATCGACATGGATCGGGAGGCAAACGTCTATGCAAAGATGTCGCCTCCTGAAGGGGGGAGTCATGAAAGGAAACGAATATCGCCTTGGATACCGGGCCGATCTGGAGGGCTTGCGGGCGGTCGCGATCCTGTTGGTGGTGGCGGCGCATGCGGGAGTGCCCTGGCTGGCGGGCGGTTTCGTGGGCGTCGACGTATTTTTCGTCCTTTCGGGATTTCTGATAACCGGCCTGCTGCTGCGCGAACTGGCCAGCAACGGCAAGATCCGTTTTGGCGAGTTCTACGTGCGCCGGCTGCGGCGGTTGCTCCCCGGTCTACTGACCATGCTGGTCGTGGTAGGCGCTGCGGCAATGATGCTGCTGGCGCCGGGCGATCAGCAAAAACAGGCCAGCGCCGCGGCCAGCGCCGTGTTCTGGCTGAGCAATTTCCACTTTACGTTTAGGCTGCTCGATTATTTTTCGAGCGGTGCCGAAAGCAACCTGTTCCTGCATACGTGGTCACTGGGCGTGGAGGAACAGTTCTACCTGCTATGGCCGGCCCTGCTTTTATGGCTGTGGGGGCGCCGAGCGAGTGCGCAGCCGGGAGGCCTGCGTCGGCTCAGGAACGGCATGGCCGTCATCGTTGTGGCAAGCCTCGCGGCGTGTATAGCGCTGACATTTACAGCGCCGCAACTCGCCTTCTACATGATGCCCCTACGTGCCTGGCAGTTCGCTTCAGGCGCGCTGGTATGGCTCCTCCTGGAGGTGCCGGGCCGGTCTCCGGCGGGCCAGCGCGCCCGGTGGGAGGCGATGGGTTGGCTTGGGTTGGCTGCCATCCTGGCGGCAGCGGCAATGCTGACGCCGAACAAGTCCTATCCGGGAGGATGGTCCGTGCTGCCGACCGCAGGCGCGGTGGCCATCATCGCGGCAGGGGTTCGCGGCGCGGGTGCATCGCGCGTGCTTGCCTGGCGCCCGCTCCAAGCACTCGGGCGGGTTTCCTACGCGTGGTATCTGTGGCATTGGCCGGTACTTTTGCTTGCGCGCGCGCTCTATTCATCGAACAGCCCGACCATCAGGGCTTGGGCCGTCTTCGCTTCGCTGGTGCTTGCAGTGCTTTCATACCTGCTGGTGGAGTCGCCTACGCGTCACCGGAGAATATGGCTGGCACGGCCCCGCATGACCGTCGCAGCGGCCTTGACGGTGATGGGGTTCGCGGGCGTGATGTGCCTGCATTGGTACAACCAGGCCACGGATCTGGAACGTAGCCCGCAGTATCAGCGCTTCGCCAGCGCCCACGCGGACGCGCCGGTGATTTACCGCATGGGTTGTGACGACTGGTATTTCAGCGACGAGCTGCGCATTTGCGGGTTTGGCGCGAAGGATGCGTCTCACACGGCGGTACTTCTGGGTGACAGCATCGCCGGCCAGTGGTTTCCAGCTATCGCGCGGGTGTATGACAGGCCGGACTGGCGCTTGATGGTGATCACCAAATCGTCCTGTCCTATGGTCGACGAACCGATCTTCTATCAACGCATCGGCCGCATGTACGTGGAGTGCGCGACATGGCGGCAGCGGGCAGTGAAGTATCTGGCAGCGATAAAGCCCGAAGCGGTGATCATGGGCTCGGTCTCCACCTATGCGTATACCGCACAGCAATGGGTCGAGGGTACCAACCGGGTCCTGGCTCCCCTCGCCACCGCCTCGGGCCACGTGTACGTACTTCGCAGCACTCCGCACTTGCCGTTCAGTGGGCCGGATTGCCTGGCCTCTCATCAGGGAAGGCCTCGCTGGTTGGCCTTGCTGGGTGCCTGTTCCGCACCCGCCGGTCACAACAACGAAGCCGTCTATGGCTGGTTGCAACAAGCCAGCCGGCCCTATCCGAACGTGTCGGTCATCGACCTCAACGACAGCATCTGTCCAGGCGGCATATGCGAGGCCCGGCGTAACGGGGTGATCGTTTTTCGCGATGCACAGCACATGACGGCGAATTTCGCTGGCTCGCTGAGCCAGGTGCTTGCCTCCAAGCTCGAATAAAAGGCGCTCGCTAGGAATTAGCCCTTCGTCGTATCGGCGCGGTTACTACGAAGGGCCATGGCCATCGCCAGCCACACCGGCATGGCGAACAGCAGCCAGGGCTGGTTCTGCTGCACGGTGTCCGGGAGCAGGTGCAACAGCACGGCGGCGAGCAGGGCGACCAACTGGATCAACAGCACGATGTCGGCCAGGCGCGAGGCGGGCAGGCCGCGACGGGCGCGCCATGTCGATGGCAGCAAGGCGAGGGCGAGCGGGTTGAACGGCAGCAGGTTGGCGTTGGCCCAGGCTGCGTGATGGGTGGTCAGTGACCACAGCACCAGCAGGCCGGTACCTGCCACCGCCGCCAGCACCAGATAGAGCGTGCCGAGCAGGGTGAAGCCGGTAGGCCAGAAGCGCCGTGCCAGCACCAGCAGGACGGCCAGGCCGAGTCCTGCCAGGGCGAGCGGCAGGCGCAGGTCGGGCGGTGTCGTGGGCGGCGTCTCGAGGCGATTGGGCGAGACGAGGTCGGCATCGGCCACCAGCGGATGCATGCCCTGCGGGCCATCCACCTGCGCGGTCGCCAGTTCGCGCGACAGCACGGCGGGCAGGAAGCTCTCCTGCCAGGCGTTGAGCGGCTGGTCGGCGTAAGGGCCCAGACCCAGGTCGAGCAATAGCATCAGCCAGGGCTGCGCGCTCATCAGGCGGTTGGTCTGCTGGCGGTAGGTCATGCCGCCCGGCCGCGCGGTGAGCTGGGCCTTCAGCACGCCGCCGAGTGCGCGGTCCAGCGCGTCGCGTACGCGGGTGGTGCAGTTGTCGACGTAGTAGTCATAGTCGTAGCGCGCGTTTTCCGGGCGCAGGTTCCACAGCAGGAAATCACGCAACGCGGCCGCCTGCTCCGGCGCGAGATCCAGACGCTGGCGGGTGACGGAGCGGCCAGCCTGGATGTACCAGTTCTCGTCGAGCGTGGTGGGGCCGGCGTCCATCAGGTAATGCATGCGGCCGCGCGCGAAGTTGAGCAGGAAGCCGCGCTCGTCGAAGTCGAATACGCCGTAGTTGAAGTTGAAGGCTTCGCCGCTGACGGTGTCGCGCACCTCGATGGCGTCGTGGCCGAAGCGCTCCCAATAGGTTTCGCCCGGACCGTAGGTGACCAGCGAGACCTCGAGGTTGGCGCCGGGGGCGTTGGCCACGCCCGCGTGGGCAGGACGCAGGGCGAAGGCCAGCAGCAGGGCCAGGCAGATCAGCCAAAGCCTTCCCGGCAAGCCGGCACGGGTGGCTGTGTGGGCGAGCCCATCCCTGCGTGCAAGGGGCAGTCGGGAGGGGGCGGCCATGGCGGAGATGAAGGCGACTGCCTCAGGCATCGGCCGTCTGCCGGTTCACGCGGAACTGCTGCACGCGCCGGTCGTCGGCCTCGGTGACGATGAAGAGATAGCCGCCAAACACGACTTCCTCGCCGACCTCCGGCAGGTGGCCGAACTCCGCGGTGGCCATGCCGCCGACGGTGTCGAACTCCTCGTCGGAGAAGCTGGCGCCGGTCTGCTCGTTGAAGTCGGCGATCGGGGTGAGCGCGCTGACCGACCAGCCGCCGCCGGGCAGCTCGTGCATCAGGCTGGGCTCGTCCTCGTCGTCGTGCTCGTCGTCGATCTCGCCGACGATCTGCTCGAGCACGTCCTCGATGGTGATCAGGCCGGCGACGCCGCCGTATTCATCCACCACCAGCGCCATGTGGTTGCGCGAGCGGCGGAATTCCGCCAGCAGCACGTTCAGGCGCATCGATTCGGGAATCAGCACCGCCGGACGCAGCAGCATCGCGAGGTCGAAACCCTCGCCGTCGCCGAAGTACTTGAGCAGGTCCTTGGCCAGCAGGATGCCGATGATCTCGTCCTTGTCCTCGCCGTGCACGGGGAAGCGCGAGTGGCCGGACTCGACCACCTTGGCCAGGATATCGTGCAGCGAGGCGTCGGCCGCGATCATCACGATCTGCGCGCGCGGGACCATGACGTCGTCCACGCTGAGCTCGGTGACCTTGAGCGCTCCCTCGACCATGGCGAGGGTGTCGTTGGACAGCAGGCCGTTGGCCTGGGCGGCGCGCAGCTCCTCGATCAGTTCGTCGCGGTTGCGCGGTTCGCCGGAGAACAGGTGGCCCAGGCGGTCCCACCAGGAACGGTGGGGGGCCGGGCCGTTGGTACTGCCAGGGTCGTCGTTCATCAACTCAGGGAAGGGCGGCCCATGAAGGGACGGAAAGCCGGAGTCTAGCGGAAAAAACGTGCGGATTCAGGGCACAAGCGGGAGGGTGCGCCGGACTCCGCAGTGGGGCTCAGTCCACCGCCAGGCTTGGAAAAGGGCGGTGGGCTGAAGCCCGCCCCGCATGCGGCCTGGTCAGGCGTAGGGGTCGGCAATGCCCAGGCTGGCGAGGATGCGCGTTTCGAGCGTTTCCATGGCCTCGGCCTCGGCATCCTCGATATGGTCGTAGCCGAGCAGGTGCAGGGTACCGTGGACCGTCAGGTGGGCCCAGTGGTCGCGCGGCTTCTTGCCTTGCTCGGCCGCCTCGCGGGCCACCACCGGCGCGCAGATGGCCAGGTCACCGATCAACGGAAGGTCCACGCCGGGCGGCAACTCGGCCGGGAAGGAGAGCACGTTGGTGGCGTAGTCCTTGCCGCGGTAGTCGCGGTTGAGGTTGCGGCCCTCGTCGGCGTCGACGATGCGGATGGCCATCTCGGTGGATTTGCGCCGGCGCGCGCCGTGGAGCGCGGCCGCGACCCACCGGGCGAAGCTGGCGGACGCCGGCACGCCGGCACGAGGCACGGCATAGCCGACGTGCACGACAGGCGCAGGCGCGACGCGGCTGGTCAAGGCGGTCTCTCCGGGCAGGTCAGGCGATGGGCGGTTTGGCGGCGCCGGACGGCTGGCTTTCCGGCGTCTGCTCGAATGCTTCGTATGCGCGCACGATCTTGGCCACCAGCGGGTGGCGCACGACGTCGCGCGAGGTGAAGAAGGTGAAGCTGATGCCGTCGACGCCGCGCAGCACTTCCACCGCGTGGCGCAGGCCCGAACGCACGTGGCGGGGCAGGTCGACCTGGCTGACGTCGCCGGTGATCACCGCCACCGAGCCGAAGCCGATGCGGGTGAGGAACATCTTCATCTGCTCGACGGTGGTGTTCTGCGCCTCGTCGAGGATGACGTAGGAATCGTTGAGTGTGCGTCCGCGCATATAGGCCAGCGGAGCGATCTCGATGACGTTGCGCTCGATCAGCTTGGCGACCTTCTCGAAGCCGAGCATTTCATACAGCGCGTCGTACAGCGGGCGCAGGTACGGATCGACCTTCTGCGAAAGGTCGCCGGGCAGGAAGCCGAGCTTTTCGCCCGCCTCCACCGCCGGGCGCACCAGCAGCAGGCGCTGCACGCGGTTGGCCTCCAGCGCCTCGACCGCGCTGGCCACCGCCAGGTAGGTCTTGCCGGTGCCGGCCGGACCGACGCCGAAGTTGATGTCGTGCGTGGCGATGGCGTGCAGGTAGCGCGCCTGGCTCGGGCCGCGTCCCTTGATCACGCCGCGCTTGACCTTGATCACCACGTCCTGCGCGCCCTCGGCCGCCTCCTCGACCATCGCGTCGATGCCCGATTCGGCCAGGTGCAGGTTGATCTGCGCGCCGGTGAGCGTTTCGTTTGCGGTGCCGGCGTAGAGCGAGCGCAGCACCTTCTCGGCGGCGCGCGCCTGCGCTTCCTCGCCGATCACCTTGAACAGGGCGCCGCGATGGTCGATCTCCACGCCCAGGCGCAGCTCGATCTGGCGCAGGTGTTCGTCGAAGGGGCCGCACAGGTTGGCCAGCCGGGCGTTGTCTTCCGGGTCGAGGGCGAAGTCGCGTTCGTTGAGTTCACTCATAGGCGCGCGAGGGTAGCGCGGAGCGGGTGCAAGAGCCATGTCCGGCGGCACTTGAATGAAATTAATTTGAGAATTAATTTCTAGCGATGGCAGCGACGCGAACCCGATCCGGCAAGCGCACCCGCAGGGCCGGACGCCCCAGCGGCGACGACGGCGACCTGCGCGCGCGGCTGCTGGACGTGGCTACCGCGCTGTACGCGCGCGCCGGCATCGACGCCACCTCGCTGCGTGCGATCGCCGCCGAAGCGGGCGTCACGCCAGCGATGCTGCATTACTACTTCGGCGACAAGGCGCGCCTCACGCAAGCCCTGATCGACGAGCGCCTGCTGCCCGCGCTCGCACCCATGCGGGCCGGGCTGGCGCAGGCCGGCGACGAACCTGCCGCGCTGGCCGAAGCGTTCGCCCGCGGCATCGGCGAACTGGTGGCGCGCCATCCGTGGCTTCCGCCGCTGTGGGTGCGCGAAGTGCTGTGCGAAGGCGGCGCGCTGCGCGAGGTGCTGTTCCACCAGGCCTTGCCCAACCTGCCGCGACTGCTCGCCGGGCGCTTTGCCGCCGCGCAGGCGCAGGGCCGGCTCGACCCCGAGCTGGATCCGCGGCTGCTGGTGGTCTCGCTGGTCGGGCTGACCATGTTTCCCGCCGCCGGCGCGCCGATCTGGCGGGCGGTTTTCGAGGCCGGCGACATCGATGCCGGTGTCCTGCTCAGGCACACGCTCGCGCTGCTTCGATGCGGCCTGGGCACACGACCGGAAGGGAAAACGCCATGAATGCCGCACGCCGGTTCGGATGTCCCGCGATCCTGCTCGCCGCCCTCGCGTTAGGGGCCTGCTCGCGCGAACCGCCGCAGGCGCTGGGTACGCTGGAATACGACCGCATCACGCTGCCGGCGCCGGCCGCCGAACGGATCGTCGCGATGGACGTGCGCGAAGGCCAGGCGGTACAGGCCGGTCAGCCGCTGCTGCGGCTGGATCCCGCGCACACGCAAGCCGAACTCGCCGCTGCCAGGTCGCAGGCGCAGCAGCAGCGCGAATTATTGGCCGAACTGCAGGCCGGCCCGCGCGCCGAGGACATCGCCCAGGCCCGCGCGAACGTGGCCGCGGCGCAGGCCCAGGCGCGCGAGGCGCAGGCTTATTACCGGCGCCTGCTTCCGCTGCAGGGCAAGAGCTACGTCGCGGCGGCGGACCTGGATCGCGCCCGCGCCGCCTCCGGCAACGCGCAGGGCCAGTTGCGCGCTGCCCAGGCGGCGCTCGACGAATTGCTGCACGGCACCCGGCCGGAGCAGATCGCGCAGGCGCGCGCGGGCGTCGCCGCGGCCGATGCGCAGGTGGCGGCGCAGCAGGTGTTGCTGGGCAAGCTGGACATCGTGGCGCCGCGCGCGGGCCGGGTCGACAGCCTGCCCTACAAGCTCGGCGACCAGGCACCGGTCGGCGCTCCGGTGGCGATCCTGCTGGCCGGTGACGCGCCTTATGCGCGCATCTACGTGCCTGAGCAGCAGCGCGCGTTGGTCCGCGTCGGTGACGCGATCGAGGTGTACGTGGCCGGGCGCGACAAACCGTACGCGGGACACGTGCGCATGATCCGCAGCGAGCCCAGTTTCACGCCGTATTACGCCCTGATCGGCGAGGACGCCGCGCGGCTGAGCTACCTGGCCGAGATCGCGCTGGGTGATGGCGCCGCAGGCCTGCCCGCGGGCCTGCCGGTGCGCGTTGAATTCCAGCAGGCGACCCGGTGAACGCACGGCCGACCGACAGCGGTACGGCGATTCGCGCGCGCGGCCTGACCAAGCGCTTCGGCAAGCTGCTCGCCGTCGACCACGTCGACCTGGGCGTGCCCGCGAAGCGCGTCTACGGCTTCCTCGGGCCGAACGGCTCGGGCAAGTCGACCACCATCCGCATGCTGTGCGGCCTGCTGACGCCGAGCGAGGGCGAGATCGAGGTGCTGGGGCTGCGCATCCCGGCGCAGGCGGACGAGCTGCGCGCGCGCATCGGCTACATGACGCAGCGCTTCTCGCTGTTCGAGGACCTCACCGTGCGCGAGAACCTGGAGTTCCTCGCCGCGATCCAGGGCGTGCCGCGCAACAAGGCGAAGGCGCGCGTCGACGAACTGATCGAGCAATACCATTTCGCCGACCGCCAGCGGCAGCTCGCCGGCACCATGAGCGGCGGCCAGAAGCAGCGCCTGGCGCTGGCCTGCGCGGTGATCCACGAGCCGGAACTGCTGTTCCTGGACGAGCCGACCAGCGCGGTCGATCCGGAGTCGCGCCGCGATTTCTGGGAGAAGTTGTTCGAGCTGGCCGACGCCGGCACCACACTGCTGGTGTCGACCCACCTGATGGACGAAGCCGAGCGCTGCCACCGCCTGGCCATCCTCGACCGGGGCGCGCTGGTGGCCGACGGCACACCGCGCGAACTGACCTCGGGCCTGGAAGGGCGCACCTTCGTGGTGGAAACCGAAGACCCGCGCCAGGCGCACCGGGTGCTGGTGGACGTGCCTGGCGTACTCGGCGTAGCCCAGGTCGGCACCACGCTGCGCGTGCTGACCACGCGGGACGAAGTCGACGACGGGGCGCAGGCCGCGCGGCGCATGGACCAGGCATTGGGCAAGGCGGGACAGCAGGGTGAGGTCGTCGCCGCGACACCGAATCTGGAGGACGTCTTCGTCGCCGCCACGCGCGACGGCGACCGGCGCGGGGCGCGCGCGGCATGAGCTGGCGGCGGCTGTGGGCGATCGTGCTCAAGGAGCTGCGCCAGTTGCGCCGCGACCGCATCACGCTGGCGATGGTGGTCGGCATCCCGGTGATCCAACTGGTGCTGTTCGGCTATGCGATCAACACCAACCTGCGCGGGCTCGATGCCGGCATCGTCGACCAGGCCAATACCGCCGGCTCGCGCGCGCTGGTGATGGACATGCTGGCTACCGGCGTGGTCGCGCCGGTGGCCGAGGCCGACACGCCCGACCGGCTGATGGCGCTGATCCGGCGCGGGCGCATCAGCATCGGCATCGTGATCCCGCCCGATTTCGAACGCCGCCGCATCGATGGCCGCCAGGTCGCGCAGATCCTGGTCGACGGCAGCGACACCGCCGTGCAGAGCGCGGCGGTGCAACTAATGCAGACGCCGATCGACAGCGCCGTGCCCGACACGCGCGCGCCGCTGGCGAGCACGCCGCCGGAAGGCCGGATCGGCGTGGTGAGCTTCTACAACCCGCAGCGGCGCTCGGCGCTCAACATCGTGCCCGGGCTGATCGGTGTGATCCTGACCATGACGATGGTGCTGTTCACCGCGATCGCCATCGTGCGCGAGCGCGAGCGCGGCAACATGGAGCTGCTGATCGCCACGCCGCTGACCCGCTCCGAGCTGATGGTCGGCAAGGTGCTGCCCTACGTGGCGATCGGCCTGGTGCAGACCAGCGTGATCCTGGCGCTGGGGGTGTGGCTGTTCCGCGTGCCGGTGCAGGGTAGCCTGCTCGACGTGTACCTGGCCTCGGGCCTGCTCATCCTGGCCAACCTGGCGCTGGGCCTGCTGATCTCCACCCGCGCGCAGTCGCAGTTCCAGGCGATGCAGATGACCTTCTTCGTGTTCCTGCCCTCGATCCTGCTGTCGGGCTTCATGTTCCCGTTCGCGGGCATGCCGAAGGTGGCGCAGTGGCTGGCCGAGGTGCTGCCGCTGACGCACTTCCTGCGCCTGATCCGCGGCGTGATGCTGCGCGGCGCCGGGCTCTGGGAAATGTGGATCGACGTGGTGGCGCTGGCGGCGTTCGTGCTGCTGGCGATGGCCGTGGCCATCGCGCGCTTCCGCAAGCGGCTGGACTGAAGAAGCCTCAGGCCAGCGCTTCCTCCGCCAGGTGCACGCGACCGCGCAGCGAGTTGCTCATCGCCTCGGTGATCTCCACGTCGACGAAGTGGCCGATCAGGCGCGCATTGCCGGGGAAGTTCACGAAGCGCATGTTCTCGGTGCGGCCGGTGAGTTCGTTCGGGTTCTTGCGGCTGGGCTTTTCGACCAGCACGCGCTGCACGGTGCCGACCATCGCCTCATTGATGGCGCGCGCGTGGTCGTTGATCGTCGCCTGCAGCCGCGACAGCCGCGCGTGCTTGACCTCGGAGGGCGTGTCGTCGGCCAGGTTCGCGGCGGGCGTGCCGGGACGGGCGGAGAAGATGAAGGAGAAGCTCTGGTCGAAGCCGACGTCCTCGATCAGCTTCATGGTCTTCTCGAAGTCCTCGTCGGTTTCGCCGGGGAAGCCGACGATGAAGTCCGAGCTGATGCAGATGTCCGGTCGCACCGCGCGCAGCTTGCGGATCTTCTGCTTGAACTCGAGCGTGGTGTAGCCGCGCTTCATCGCCGCCAGGATGCGGTCGGAGCCGGCCTGCACCGGCAGGTGCAGGAAGTTGGCGAGCTTCGGGCAGTTGGCGTACGCCTCGATCAGCGAGTCGGAGAACTCCAGCGGATGCGAGGTGGTGAAGCGGATGCGGCCGATCGATTCGATTTGCGCGATGGCGTGGATCAGCACGGCCAGGTCCGCGATGCCGCCGTCGTGCATCGGCCCCTGGTAGGCGTTGACGTTCTGGCCCAGCAGGGTGACCTCGCGCACGCCCTGTTCGGCCAGTTGCGCCACCTCCACCAGCACGTCGTCGAACGGACGGCTGATCTCGGTGCCGCGGGTGTAGGGCACCACGCAGTAGCTGCAGTACTTGGAGCAGCCTTCCATGATCGAGACGAAAGCCGTCGGGCCTTCGGCGCGCGGCTCGGGCAGGCGGTCGAACTTCTCGATCTCGGGGAAGGAGATGTCCACCTGAGCCTTGCCGGTCTCGCGCTTGGCCTCGATCAGCTCGGGCAGGCGATGCAGCGTCTGCGGGCCGAACACCAGGTCGACGAACGGCGCGCGCTTGATGATCGCCTCGCCTTCCTGCGAGGCCACGCAGCCGCCGACGCCGATCAGCACCGGCTTGCCGCCCTGCTTGAATTCCTTCCAGCGGCCGAGCTGGCTGAACACCTTCTCCTGCGCCTTCTCGCGGATCGAGCAGGTGTTGATCAGGATCACGTCCGCCTCGGACTCGTCCTGGGTCAGCTCCAGGCCGTGCGAGGCCTTGAGCACGTCGGCCATCTTGGCCGAGTCGTACTCGTTCATCTGGCAGCCGTGGGTCTTGATGAAAAGCTTGCCGCTCATGGGCCGGTGTACCGTGTGTCTTGGGCGCCAGCAGGGATGGGCGCCGAACCGCGCAGTTTACGCGGGTGCTTGGCGGGGTGCCAGTTTTTGCTTTGGATCAAGCACTTGCGGGTGGCGTTTGCGTTGTGTCGTCCACTGGGTGAAGTCGTAGCGTTCCCTGGCCGGACTCTCTCTCCCTTCCATTGAGGGAAGGCGAGGGTGGCAAAGCTTGCCAGCCCGCACGAAACCGCATGGCGGCGCTGGCTTCCGCCCCGCCGTGGGGGCACACTCCGCGCATGTTTGCCGCCGTACGCCAAGGGGAGAGCGCCGGCGCGGCTTCCGCTGCTTTCCCGGGTCGATCGATCCTTTCCAGGGTCGCACTGGCCTGTGCGCTGGTGGCCGGCTTGCTGTGGCTGCCGGCGGCGCGTGCCGGGGCGCTCTACCAGTGCACCGGGAGCGGCGGGGAAACCGTCTTCAGCAGCACCACGGCCGGCTACAGCGGTTGCCGCAAGGTCGCCTCCTTTGCCGACAGCCGCCGGCACACGGCGCCGGCTCGTGCCAGGAAGCCGGTCGTCTCGCTGGCGGGCGTGCACGGCTGGGTGCAGACCACGGCGAAGCCGGTCTCCTTGGCGGGCGTCGAGGGCTCGGTAGATACCACCGCGCGGACGGTCAGCGCCGGCCAGTGGAACTACCGCGAGGGTGCGCCGGAAACGGCGACCGTGGCAGCCAACCGCGTGCTGCGCGGCGCGGTGTACCGCGTGGAACGGGCGGACGGTTCGGTCGAATACACCAATCTGCCGCCTGCCGGCGGCAAGGGGAGGGCGGTCACCACGCTGTTCACCTACATCGCCACCTGCGTGGCCTGCAACCTGCATTCGACCATCGACTGGGGCAGGGTGCGGCTGAACCTCACCGCCTACGCGGACGCGATCCGGGTGGCCAGCGCGGAGTCGGGCGTGGACGAGGCGTTCCTGCGCGCGGTGATCCATGCCGAGAGTGCGTTCAATCCCAACGCGCTCTCGCTCAAGGGCGCGCAGGGTCTGATGCAGTTGATGCCGGGGACGGCCAGCGACATGGGCGTGCTGGATGCGTTCGATGCGACGCAGAACATCCGCGGCGGCGCGCGCTACCTGGCGCAACTGCTGAAGACCTTCGGTGGCGACGAGCAACTGGCCGCGGCCGCCTACAACGCAGGGCCGGGCGCGGTGCTGCGCTACAACGGCGTGCCGCCGTTTGCCGAGACGCAGGTGTACGTCAAGCGCGTGGGCGAGCTGCGCCGACGCTATGGCACGGCGGTGCATGGCCCGATGACGGCGATGCGGAGCAGCGGCGCGCCCTGAAGGTGGTATGCCCGGCATCCGGGCTGAGGCAAGGCTTCCCCCACCGCCCTTCGGGCACCTTCCCCGTGAAGAGGGAAAGGATCGCCTGCCGTGAATGATTCCGGCTACGAACGCTGGGAGTGTGCCGACAGGCGGGTGGGGCGTTCGGGCGAAGGCCTTACCCGTCCAGCGTGGCACGTGCCTGCAGCGGCGGACGGCGCGCCAGGGTGACTTCGGTGTGGAATGGCACGCCGTTGCGCAGGCCTGATACCTCCACCTTGCTGCCGGGCTTGAGCGCCGCTTCATGGCGGCGCAGGTCGGCGGGATCGAGGATGTCGTCGGCGCCGATGCGCAGCAGGATGTCGTGCGGCTGGATGCCGGCCAGCGCGGCCGGGCCGCCCGGATAGACGTCGGTCACCTGCGCGCCGCGCGCCGCCGCGGGCAGGCCGCTGTCGGCGGCCACCGGCACGAACGCATAGTCGGCGCCCAGCCAGCCGCGCACCACATGGCCGGTTTCGACGATCTGGTCGAGCACGTTCTTGGCGTTGCCGATGGGAATGGCGAAGCCGATGCCCTCGGCGTTGGCCTGTCGCCCGATCAGCAAGGTATTGATGCCGACCAGTTCGCCCCTGGCGTTGACCAGCGCACCGCCGGAGTTTCCCAAGTTGATCGCCGCGTCCGTCTGGATGAAGTCCTCGGCGCTGGAGCTGGACAGTTGCCGCCCAACCGCGCTGACGATGCCCATGGTCACCGTCTGGTTGAGTCCCAACGGGTTGCCGATGGCCAGCACCACGTCGCCCGCGCGCAATGCGTGGCTGTCGGCGATCTTCGCTACCGGCAGGTTGCCGGCGTCGATCTTGAGCACCGCCAGGTCAGTCTCCTCGTCGGCGCCGACCAGCGTGGCCTTGGCGATACGCCCGTCGTAGAGCAGGACCTGGATGTCGTCGGCATTGGCGATGACGTGGTTGTTGGTCAGCACGTAGCCCTTGTCGCTGACGATCACGCCCGAGCCGAGCACCTGCTGCGGGCGCTTGTACGCTGGACCGGTGGGCAGGCCGCCGAACAGCCGCTGCAGCACCGGATCGTCGTACATCTGCACGGCGCGCGCGGTGACCATCCTGTTGGCGTAGATGTTGACCACCGACGGCGCCGCCCTGGCCACGGCATCGGCATAGGACACCGGACCGCTGCCCAGCGCGGGCGCCGCGGTCTGCGTGCCGGCGGCCGGTTGCGCCGGATGGGCGAGGCCGAAGCGCTCGCGCAGGCGGTCGCCGCTGCCGGGCCAGAACAGCCCGACCACGAAGGCGAGCGCCAGTCCCAGGATGACGAAGCGGACGATAAAGGCGAGCGCGCCGGCGGCGTTCTTCATGGGTTCAATGGTTTGCGTGGGCCGGACTTCGGGAGGCGCGCGGGGCGGCGTTCTCCCCTTGTGCGATTGATTGTACGGGCCAAGCCCTGACGCTACACTAACGCGATTTTTGCAGGCTCCCAAACGGGGCTCGCATCTCAATGGCATTGCATGTACCGGAGAGCCTGATGGCGAACGAAGTCGTCGATCATGGCCGCCGCCGCTTCCTGACAGCGACCACTTCCGTGGTCGGTGCCGTGGGAGTCGTCGCGGCAGCCGTGCCCTTCATCAAGTCCTGGGAGCCCAGCGCCCGCGCCAAGGCCGCCGGTGCGCCGGTCACGGCCGATATCGGCAAGATCGAAATGGGTCAGAAGGTCGACTACGCGTGGCGCGGTCTGCCCGTGTTCGTGGTCCGCCGCACCAAGGATCAGCTGGCGGTGTTGCCGAGCCTGGCGCCGCGCCTGGTGGATCCCAACTCCGAGGTCGGCCAGCAGCCGGACTACATCAAGGGCCCGGACCGCGCGATCAAGCCCGAGTGGCTGGTTGTGATCGGCATATGCACCCACCTGGGCTGCGTGCCGGAGTTCTTCCCCCAGATCAAGCCCGAACCGTTCGATCCGAACTGGAAGGGCGGCTTCTTCTGTCCGTGCCACAAGTCGCGCTACGACCTCTCCGGTCGCGTCTTCTCCGGCGTTCCCGCGCCGAAGAACCTGCAGGTGCCGCCGTACCACTTCGTGGATGACACGCACATCCAGATCGGCGTCGATCCCAAGGAGGCCGGCTGATGGCTAACGTATTCACCCGCATGGGCGACTGGGTCAACGAGCGCGCCCCCGGCATGATGCCTGCGTACCGCAAGCACATGACCGAGTACTACGCCCCGAAGAACTTCAACCTCTGGTACTACTTCGGTTCGCTGGCGCTGCTGGTGCTGGTCAACCAGATCGTCACCGGCATCTTCCTCACCATGAACTACAAGACCAGCGCGGCGGAAGCCTTCGCCTCGGTCGAGTACATCATGCGCGACGTGGAGTGGGGCTGGCTGATCCGCTACATGCACTCCACCGGCGCCTCGCTGTTCTTCGTGGTGGTGTTCCTGCACATGTTCCGCGGCCTGATGTACGGCTCGTACAAGAAGCCGCGCGAGCTGGTGTGGCTGCTGGGCATGCTGATCTTCCTGGTGCTGATGGCCGAGGCCTTCATGGGCTACGTGCTGCCGTGGGGTAACATGTCGTTCTGGGGCGCCAAGGTGATCATCTCCTTGTTCGGTACGATCCCGGTGATCGGCGGCACGCTGGTCGAGTGGATCATGGGCGACTACCTGCCCGCCGACGCCACGCTCAACCGCTTCTTCGCGCTGCACGTGATCGCGCTGCCGATCGTGCTGCTGCTGCTGGTGGTGCTGCACATCGCCGCGCTGCACGAGGTGGGTTCGAACAACCCCGACGGCGTGGAGATCAAGAAGGGCCCGAAGGGCAACCGCTGGGATGCGCTCAAGCCGGCCGACGGCATTCCGTTCCACCCGTACTACACGGTGAAGGACCTGGTCGGCGTGGGCTTCTTCCTGATCATCGCCGCGTTCATCATCTTCTTCGCGCCGACGATGGGTGGCTGGTTCCTCGAGCACGACAACTTCATCCCGGCCAACAACCTGGCCACGCCCGCGCACATCAAGCCGGTGTGGTACTTCACCCCGTTCTACGCGATCCTGCGCATGATCCCGTCCTTCTTCGGCACTGCCGTGTGGGGCGTGCTAGCGATGTTCGGTGCGATCGCGCTGCTGTTCGCGCTGCCGTGGATCGATGCGGGCAAGGTCAAGTCGGTGCGCTACCGCGGTACCGGCTTCAAGGTCGCCCTGGGCCTGTTCGCGCTGTCGTTCATCCTGCTTGGTGCGGTCGGCGCCGGCGTCACCGCCGAGGTGATCCCGGAGTGGTTCGGCGACGTGGACGTTACGCTGTGGGAAAACCTGTTCGGCCGCCTGTGGACGCTGGTCTACTTCGGCTACTTCGTGTTCCTGTGGTTTTACACGCGACTTGGCTGGGAAAAGACCAAGCCGGTTCCGGAACGGGTGACCATGCATGACTAAGCGGCAGCTCCTGATGAAGCACATTCTTCTTTCGATGACGCTCGCCCTGGGCCTGCTCGTGGGCAGCACCCAGGCCATCGCCTCGGAGGGCGGCGCGGAGCTGCCTTCGGCCGGCGTGAACCTGCGCGACCAGGCGTCGCTGCAGCGTGGTGCGCGTCTGTTCTTCAACTATTGCGTGGGTTGCCACTCGCTCCAGTACCAGCGTTACTCGCGCATCGCCGAGGACCTGGGCCTGACCGAGAAAGAGGTGATGGACAACCTCAACTTCACCGGCGCCAAGTTCGGCGATCCGGTGGTCTCGCACATGCCCGAGGACATGGCCAAGCAGTGGTTCGGCAAGGCACCGCCGGACCTGTCGCTGGAAGTGCGCGCCAAGACGGCCGACTGGGTATACGGCTACCTCAACAGCTTCTACCTCGACCCGAGCCGCCCGGTGGGCTGGAACAACACCGTGTTCCCGAACGCCTCCATGCCGTTCCCGATGTGGGAACTGCAGGGCGTGCAGACCGCAGTGAAGAAGCCCGGCAGCGAGGACGTGGAGAAGCTGGAGCTGTCGCAGCCCGGCCGCATGACGCCCGCGCAGTACCAGCAGGCGGCCCGCGACCTGACGAACTTCCTGGCCTACGTCTCCGAGCCGGCCGCGCTGCAGCGCCACGCCTACGGCATCTGGGTGATCCTGTTCCTGGCCCTGTTCACCCTGCTGGCCTACGCACTGAAGAAGGAATACTGGAAGGACGTCCACTAAACCGGATCGTCCGCCAGCCTCGGATGCGGCGACGTGCGCGTCGCCGCATCGCTTATTGAAGGGGAGAAAGCGCATGGTGCAAAGCGCTCGTTCGCGTACCGTACTGACCCTGTACACCACCGCCGACGACATCCAGTGCCATCGCGCGCGGCTGGTGCTCGCGGCCAAGGGCGTCAGCTACGAGCGTGTGCTGGTCGACCCGGCCAAGCCGCCGGAAGACCTGATCGACCTCAATCCCTACGGCACCACGCCGACCCTGGTCGACCGCGACCTGACCCTTTACGACACCGCGGTCGTCTGCGAATACCTGGACGAGCGCTATCCGCATCCGCCGCTGATGCCGATCGATCCGCTGTCGCGTGCGCGCCTGCGCCTGGCGACGGTGCGCATCGAGCGCGACTGGCTGCCGGAGGTGGATACGATCCGCACCGGTGGCCGTCCCGCCGATGCCGCGCGCAAGCGCCTGCGCGAGCACCTGCTCGCCTCGCTGCCGCTGTTCAAGGCGGCCAAGTTCTTCCTCAATCCCGAGATGAGCCTGGTCGACTGCCTGGTCGCGCCGGTGGTCTGGCGCCTGCCATGGCTGGGCGTGGACCTGGGGCGCGAAGGCAAGCCCATCGTCGACTACGGCGAGCGGCTGTTCCACAGCCAGGGCTATGCGCGCAGCCTGACCAACGAAGAACGGGCGATGCGCCCGTGACCGGCATGGGCCCATGACCGAGCACGTGCCTCCGATGAGTTCCAATCGTCCGTACCTGCTGCGGGCGATCTACGACTGGATCACCGACAACCAGTTGACCCCCTACGTGCTGGTGGACGCCACCGCCGAGGGCGTACGCGTGCCGCCGCAGGTGATCAAGAACGGCCAGGTGGTGCTCAACCTGGCCATGCGTGCGGTGGCCAACCTGGAACTGGGCAACGACTACATCAACTTCCAGGCGCGCTTTTCGGGCGTCAGCCAGGCGATCCACATCCCGGTGCAGGCCGTACTGGCCCTGTACGCGCAGGAGAACGGGCAGGGCATGATGTTCCCGGCCGAGGAAGGTGACCCGCCGCCGCCTTCATCCGGACCGGAAGGCCCCGGTCCTTCCGACGGCCCTGACAAGCCCAAGCGCTCGCCCCACCTGAGGGTGGTGAAGTAAGCGCAGCGCCTCTTACCGACGAACCCGACCGGAAGCTCTCAGGCGAGCCGCTTCACTGCCCGGCGCGCGGTCGCCGCGGCCGGAGGGGAATTACGTTGTCCGGCAACGCCGCCGGTTCCTGCTCGACCGCTGCCGGCGATGCCGCCTGGCGCGGTCCGACTGCCGCTGGCAATGCCGCCTGGCGTGGCTCGGCTGCCGCCAGCGCAGGTTCGCCGACGCTGGGCAGGCTCAGCCCGGCGAGCCGCTCGCCATGCATCCACAAGCGGCCGTCCAGCCGGTCATCGCCGTGGGCGCTGATCTCGAAAGCATAGCCCAGCTCGAATCGGCGCCTGCCGCCGACGCGTCGCCAGCGGAAGCTGCGCAACCCCACGGTCTCATCGAGCAACTGCAGGCCATGCTGCGCGCACTGCCGGCGAGCCTCGTCCACTGCACGCTCGCGCACATGGGTGAACTTGAGCCACGCACCGACCGCTCCGGCGAGCGCCAGCAAGGCGATGAGGTCGGAAACCTGGTTCATGGGTGGAGTGTGTGGGTGGTACGAGGCACGCGCAAGGTCGAGACGGCGGCACCCGCCGTGGCGCGCCGGGCCACGTGCGTACCCTGGCGCCATGGCTGGACTGTCCCCGGCTGATCAGTCCGTAAGCTGCAGCCGTAACGAAAGGTCGACCGCCCGCACGTGCTTGGTCAGTGCACCCACCGAAATGAAATCGACACCGGTGCGCGCGTAGCTTCCGATGGTCTGCAGGTCGACGTTGCCGGAAATCTCCAGCGCCACGCGGCCGGCGGCGATCGCCACGGCCTCGGCCATCATCGCCGGGGTGAAGTTGTCGAGCATGATGCGGTCGACGCCGGCATCGATCGCACGGCGCAGCTCGTCCAGCGTCTCCGCCTCGATTTCCAGCAGCAACGTGGGATGCAGGCGGCGCGCCTCGGCCACGGCCGGTTCGATGCCGCCCGCCGCGGCGATATGGTTTTCCTTGACCAGGATCGCGTCGAACAGGCCGATGCGGTGATTGTGGCCACCGCCACAGCGCACGGCGTATTTCTGCGCCTGCCGCAGGCCGGGCACGGTCTTGCGCGTATCCAGCACCCGCACGCCAGTGCCAGCCACGGCGGCTACGTATTCCGCGGTGATCGTCGCGGTGCCCGAGAGCAGCTGCAGGAAGTTCAGCGCCGAGCGTTCCGCGCTGACCAGCGCCCGCGCGCGGCCGCGCAGGCGGCAGATCACGCTGCCGGCGGTCACCCGTTCGCCATCGCGAACCTGCCATTCGATGGACACCTGCGGGTCGAGCTTGCGGAAGCAGGCATCGAACCACGGGATGCCGGCGATCACCGCATCCTCGCGGCAGGTCAACGCGGCCTCGGCGCGCGCATCGGGCGGCAGCAGATCGGCGGTGGCGTCGCCCTTGCCGAGATCCTCGGCAAAGGCGCGTTCGATGTCGGCGTCGATCAGCCGGGTGTCGGGCAGATCGAGGGGAAGCGCGTCAGGCATGCAACACCCGTTCGAAGGGAGAGGGCGGCGGGCCAAGGAATGCCCGGAATCACCGGCAAGGTTCCCGCCAGCCCGCAAGCATAACCGAGCCGGGCGAACGAGGCGCCGGCGACGTGTGGAACCTCAGGGCAGGTCGCCGGTACCGGTCGCCGCCGCCTGGCTCAGGCGATCGACGATGGCGCCCATCGCGCGATCGAACAGGGGCTCCGACGGCAGGATGCGCGCACTGCCCGCCGCGAGTGCCGCAGCCAGTTCGTGCGGGGCGTAGTCGCCGACCTTCAGGCCGCGCCGGTTGACGAACAGGTAGCGTCCGCTCATCGGGCTGATCCACGACAGCTTGGCGCGGGTCACCGCATCGCCGGTGGGGCAGAACTCCAGCCAGGTGCCGGCCTTGAGCTGCTCGACCTGGGTGAGTTCGCTGCCGTCCGTACCGGCCGGCGCCGGCGGCAGCGATTCGGTTTCGGCCTCGCCGGACTCGGTGTCGAGCAACGGCTGGATGCTGTCCGGGATCGGCAGCGCCACGTCCTCGGTGCTGGCGTCGGGCGCTGTTTCGCCGAGTTGCTGCCGGTAGTACGCGTGCAGCTGGCCGAGCAGGCGCTCGATGTCGCTCTCCTGGAACGCCACGTTGGCCAGGCCGCGGCGCAACGCGCGCTCGATGCCCGGCAACATGCGCAGCAGGGTGCGGCGGTCCTCGGTGGTATTCACGGGACGGGCGCTGGCGATGAACTCGTTCACGAAGCGCAACGCCTCGGCGAACGCCGGCGACTCCTCGCCCTGGCGCAGGATGGTCAGCACCAGGTGGTTGGCCCAGGCGCGCGCCAGCACGCCGTGGATCAAGGGCGGCAGCGTCTGGTTGCCGATGCGGTCGAGGATCTCGCGGGCGGCGCGACGGCGCGCCAGCTCGAGCTTCTCGCGGCCGCGCGCCGATTCGGCGACGCGCTGCTCGGCCAGTTCGGCGCGCTTGCGGCTCTGTTCCTGGAAGGCCTGCAGCTCGGCGCCCAGACGCTCGAACAGGCTCATGTCGTCGTCGAAGTCGTGCAGCAGGCGCTCGACGATCGACTTGATCTTGTCGTGAACGCGGTGGTCGCGGTCGGATTCTTCCGACCAACCCTTGGCCAATTCGGCCAGGCCGTCGAGCAGGCGTCGCGCCGGGTGCTGGCGGTGGGCGAACAGTTTGCGGTCGAGGATCGCCGCCTTCAGGTAGGGAATCTGCAAGCGCGCCAGCAGCACCTGCATTTCCGCCGGAAGCGTGCTGTCCTCGAGGATGAACTCGAACAGCATGCCGACCAGGTCGATGGTGTCCTCGTCGATCGCCGACACCTGGCTGGGCCGCTCGCCCCGCAGGGCACCGAGCTGGCCGAGCAGATGTTCCTTAAGCTGCGCCACGTCGCGGCTGAGCAACGCCGGGTCGGCGGATTGCGCGCTCGGTACCGGGCCCGCCGCAAGCTGGCTCTGCAGCACGCTGAGTGCGCCGAGCAGTTCGTTGGCGGTCGGCACTGCGATGGTCGCGCCATGGCCGCCAGCGCCTGCCATGCCGACGCCGCCGACGACCGCGCCGGCCGCCTGCGCGCGCCGTGCGCTGAACAGGGCGCGCACGGTATGCAGCAGTTCGCTGGCCAGTTCGGCTTCGTGGTCCATGTCGCCCGCGGCATCGGCGGGCGCCTTGTTGCCCGCGGTCGCGGTCGCACCGGCGGCGGCTGCCGGGGTTTCGCCGCGCGCCACCTCGGGTCGCAACTGCGGGAGGACGCCGGCGCGCACCAGTTCGGCGTTGATCTCCTGGTAGAGCTCTTCCAGCGTGGCAAGCACGTAGCGATCGAACAGCTTGTAGATGATCAGCTTGACGCGCATCTCCGCGCTCAGCTCACGCATGGCCTGGCGGAACGCCTGGGCCAGCGCCGCCGGCGCCACCGGATTGGTGCTCTCGTCGATCTTGATGCCGCCACAGATCACCGAGAGCCGCTGGTTCACCGCGAACAGGTCGCGCGCCAGGCGCGACTCGTTCTTGCTGATCATGCTGGTGATGGCGAGCGATTCCTCCAGCTCGTTTTCCGCCACCAGCGACAGTTCGACCGGTCCGGCGGGCGACGCTGCGGCGGGAAGCGGCGCGGCGCGCGTGGAGAGAGCGGTCAGTTCGCGGCTGACCTGGGCCAGGTAGCTGCGCTCGACTATGGGCCGGCGCTTGCGCACTTCGCGCATGCCGTCGAAATAATGCATCTGGGCGGCGTTGTTCTCGGCCTTCTCGGCCAGGTCGAACAGCGCATCGTCGACGTGCTCGAACATGTTGCCCAGCAACAGCTGCAGGCGGCGGCCGGCGATCGCGCGCACGGCGCCCAGCAGATCGCCGATGCGCTCGGTCGATTCCTGGCGCGAGCTCAGACTGACGACCTTGCCAGGCTCATTGGCTTCTTTCATCGCCACACCCCTGAAGCATCCCTTGCCGACGACCACTGCTGCCTCGGCCACGAGGAAACCGACCTTAAGCTAGAAAACGTGAACGGGTCATGCATTGGCGTACACATTAGTGGACGCCGTGTGTAAAAGTCGGGCGCCGTTCACTTTTTCAAGAGGCCGCTTCAGGCAGTCGCGGGGAAGTCCTTGAGCTGCACCGTGCCGATGCCTTCCTCGGGAAGCATGACGGGAATGCCGTCGTCGACACGGTAGATGACCTTGTGGTCGGCGGTGATCAGGCCTTCGTCCAGGCGTTCGCGCACCCGGGCGCCCGCAACCGTGTCGACCTCACCGCGCTCGATGGCGCTATTGAGCGCCTCCAGTTCGCCGCGGGCGAGCGGGCGAACGGGCGTCTTGCTGACCGGGCAGCACAGGATGTCGAGCAGGCGCTTGTCCATGGTGGGGTGTCTTGCGGAAAGCCCGTACAATAGCCCTTTTGGGATGGCAGAACCATGACATCGACCGCCAAGCCGGCCCGCGTGGGCGTGGTGATGGGTTCCCGTTCGGACTGGGAAACCATGGAGCACGCCGCCGCCGTGCTGGACGAGCTGGGCGTGCCGCACGAGGTGCGCGTGGTCTCCGCCCACCGCACGCCGGACCTGTTGTTCCGCTATGCGGAAGAGGCGGTCGGGCGCGGCATCGAGGTGATTATCGCAGGGGCCGGCGGCGCCGCCCATCTGCCGGGCATGCTGGCGGCCAAGACGCGGCTGCCGGTGCTCGGCGTGCCGGTGCAGTCCAAGGCGCTCAACGGCATGGATTCGCTGCTTTCCATCGCGCAGATGCCCGCCGGCATCCCGGTCGGCACGCTGGCGATCGGCCGTGCCGGCGCGGTGAACGCCGGCCTGCTCGCCGCCTCGATGCTGGCGCTGCACGATCCGGCCATCGCGCAGGCGCTCGATGGATTCCGCTCCAGGCAGACCCAGACCGTGCTCGACCAGCCGGACCCGCGCGCATGAGCGAGCGCCGCCAACCCGTGCTGGGCATCCTCGGCGGCGGCCAGCTGGCGCGCATGCTGGCGCTGGCCGCGGCGCCGCTCGGCGTCAAGACGCTGGTGGTCGACAGCGCCGGCGATGCCTGCGCCGGGCAGGTTGCGCCGCTGGTGGTAGCCGACTGGAACGACTATGAAGCGCTGGCGCGCTTCGCCTCGATGGTCGACGTCGTCACTTTCGATTTCGAGAACGTGCCCGCCGAAACCGCGCGCTGGCTGGCCGAACGCGTGGCCGTGTCGCCGGTGCCGGGCGCGCTGGCGGTGGCGCAGGACCGGCTCGCCGAGAAGACCCTGTTCCGCGAATGCGGACTGGATACGCCCGCATTTGTGGCAGTGGACACCCGCGAGGACCTGGACCGTGCGATCGCCGAGGTCGGCGCGCCGGCGATCCTCAAGACCCGTCGCCTGGGCTATGACGGCAAGGGCCAGTTCCGCCTCAAGACCGCCGCCGACGCCGACGCCGCCTGGGCCGCGCTGGGCGCGCAGGGGGCTGCGCACGGGCTGATCCTGGAAGCCTTCGTGCCGTTCGAGCGCGAGTTGTCGGTGATCGCGGTGCGCAGCCGCGAGGGCGACTTCCGCACCTGGCCGCTGACCCGCAACTGGCACACCGACGGCGTGCTGAGCCTGAGCCTGGCGCCGGCACCGGACATCGATGAATTGCAGCGCCGCGCCACCGAACTGGCCCGCACGCTGGCCGAACGACTGGGTTACGTGGGCGTGTTCGCGCTGGAGCTGTTCGTCAAGGACGGCCAACTGCTGGGCAACGAGATGGCGCCGCGCGTGCACAACTCCGGCCACTGGACCATCGAGGGCGCCTACACCAGCCAGTTCGAGAATCACGTGCGTGCCGTGCTCGGCCTGCCGTTGGGCGACACCGGCGCGCGCGGGTTGTCGTGCATGTTCAACTGGATCGGCGACCTGCCCGATCCGGCGCCGGTGATGACCACGACCGACGCGCACTGGCACGACTACGGCAAGCAGGCCCGACCGGGACGCAAGGTGGGGCATGCCACGGTATGCGCGCCGGATGCGCGGGTGCTGGCAGAGCGGATCGGGGGCATCGCTCATGCGCTGGGGCGCGAAGAGCAGGCGAAGCCTGCCATGCAGGTGCTGGGCTAGTCCTGCGCAGGTGGGTTTCAGCCCGCTTCCCGCCAGATGGGCTGAAGCCCATGCTGCGAAAGCAAAAAAACGGAGCCGGTGGCTCCGTTTTTTTCCGGGTCGCTGGCGCGGACTCAGGCCAGGTTGCTGGCCGCGAATTCCCAGTTCACCACGTTCCAGAAATTCTCCAGGTACTTCGGCCGCGCGTTGCGGTAATCGATGTAGTAGGCGTGCTCCCACACGTCACAGGTGAACAGCGGCTTGTCGCTGCCGGTGATCGGCGTGCCGGCGTTGGAGGTGTTGACGATGCCGAGCGAGCCGTCCGGGCGCTGCACCAGCCAGGTCCAGCCCGAACCGAAGTTGCCCGCGCCCATCTTGGCGAACTCTTCCTTGAACTTGTCGACGGAGCCGAACGCCTTGTTGATCGCGTCGGCCAGCTTGCCGGTCGGCTCGCCGCCGCCGTTGGGTGCCATCGAATGCCAGTAAAAGGTGTGGTTCCAGGTCTGCGCGGCGTTGTTGAAGATGCCGCCGGAGGACTTGCGGACGATCTCCTCCAGCGCCATTCCCTCGAACTCGGTGCCCGCGATCAGCTTGTTGAGGTTGGTCACGTAAGCCTGGTGGTGCTTGTCGTGATGGAACTCCAGCGTCTCGGCGGAGATGTTCGGCTCCAGCGCGTTCTTTTCGTAAGGCAGGGGAGGAAGTTCGATCGCCATGGGGGACTCCTTGGGCTTGCGGCTGAAAGGAAGCCGGGCCGGCCTGCCGGGCGGCGGGCCGTGCGCGACTGATACACTTGTGGTCCTGTACGCATTGTAGAACCCCCGAGCTATGGACGTTAACGAACGAATCAAGGCGGTGCTCGCCGAGCACCCGATGGTTCTTTTCATGAAGGGTACGCCGCAGTTCCCGACGTGCGGCTTTTCCAGCCGTGCCGCGCAGGCGCTCGAGGAAGCCGGCGCCACCTTCGAAGTCGTCAACGTGCTGGCCGATCCGGAGGTGCGTGCCGCGCTGCCGCACTTCGCCAACTGGCCGACCTTCCCGCAGTTGTTCATCCAGGGCGAACTGATCGGCGGCTGCGACATCGTCGAGGACCTGAAGTCCTCCGGCGAACTGGCGCGCATGGCCGCCGACGTCAGTGGCGCGGTGGGCGCATGACGCTGCCGACCGCACGCCTGCCGCAGGCCGCCGCGCCTGCGGCCGACAGCCTGGCCGGCCGCGTGGTGCTGGTCACCGGCGCCTACGGCGGCCTGGGCCGCGCGGTCTCGCTCGCCGCCGCCCGCGCCGGCGCGACCGTGGTGATCATCGGCAAGCGCAAGCGCCAGCTGGAACAGCTCTACGACCTGATCGTCGGCGAGCAACTGCCCGAACCGGTGATCCATCCGCTGGACATGGAGTCGGCCACGCCGCGCGACTACGAGGCGCTCGCCGAGGGGCTGGAGCGCGATCTCGGCCGGCTGGACGGCATCGTGCATTGCGCCGCCAGTTTCGGCGGGCTCACGCCGGTCACCATGCACAAACCGGACGAATGGCTGCGCACGCTGCACGTCAACGTGTCGGCACCGTTCGCCCTGACCCAGGCCTGCCTGCCGCTGCTGGCCAAGGCGCCCGACGCATCGGTCGTGTTCGTGCTGGACAACCCGGACCTGGTCAACCGCGCGCACTGGGGCGCCTACGGCGTGTCCAAGGCGGCGCTGGAGCGGTTCGTCGAGATCCTGCACCAGGAGACCGACACCACCACGATCCGCACCCACGCGCTCTTGCCCGCGCCGATGCGCACGGCGCTGCGCCATCTGGCGTATTTCGGCGAGGATCCGAACACCCAGCCGCTGCCCGACGCGGCCGCCGCGGCGGCGGTGTGGTTGCTCAGCCCGCAGGGTGCGTCCGCGCGCGGGGCCATGCTGGACCTGCGTCCCGCCTGACCGGCGTTCCGCGACCCGGTCCCCGGATTCCCTTCAGATGGGCGTCATTCCCTCACCTTCGCGGGAATGACTACATGGAGCGGACGCCGGGTCGGGATACATGCACCGGCGCCGATCCTCCGTACGAGCGCACCCGTGCGCGACCGCCATGCTCCCATTCGCCCCGCATGGCATCCTGTCCCCGATCACCACCCGAAGGAGCTCTTCCATGGAAACGCAGATGACCACCCTTTCGGCGGGCATCCTGCTGTTCCTGATCATGGATCCGCTCGGCAACGTGCCGTTCTTCCTGAGCCTGCTCAAGCATGTGCCGCCCAAGCGCCGGCGCTGGGTGATGATCCGCGAGCTGCTGATCGCGCTCGGCGTGCTGCTGGGCTTCCTGGTCGGTGGCCAGCACATCCTCAAGCTGCTGCAGCTCAAGCAGGAGTCGATCAGCATCGCCGGCGGCATCGTGCTGTTCCTGATCGGCATCCGCATGGTGTTCCCGCCGCCGGAGGGCGGCATCTTCGGCAAACCGGGCGAGAGCGAGCCCTTCATCGTGCCGATGGCGATCCCCGGCGTGGCCGGCCCCTCGGCGATGGCCGCGCTGCTGCTGCTCACCAATACCTCGCCCGGACGCACCGCCGACTGGGCCACCGCACTGCTGCTGGCATGGCTGGCGACCTCGGCGATCCTGCTCTCGTCCACCTACCTGTTCCGCTGGCTGGGCGAGAGCGTGCTGACTGCCCTTGAGCGAGTGATGGGCATGCTGCTGATCGCGCTGTCGGTGCAGATGTTCATGGGCGGCGTGGCGGCATTCCTGCACATGCAGGTGTGAGGCATTCGTAGGGCGAACTTTGGCCCACCGCATCCTTGCCGCAAGTTCGTAGATGGTGGGCTGAAGCCCCACCCTACGGATGCGTGACCTGGCGGGTTATCGTCGCCGCCGTCCTGTCATACTCTTGCGCCAGCATGGGCGGCGAACACCAGGAGGCGGTCATGCTCAGCGTCGAACGGACCCTTGTCGAGCGCCTGCCGTGGCTGGCGCAGCATCCGCGGATCCGCCGCCCGGTGGCTGGCCTGCTCGGCCGGCTGGCGGACGAGGCCGGCTTCAACCGCGTGCTCGACGCGGTGGGCAAGGTCGAGGGCTTCGACTTCGTCGAGCGTGCACTGGACGTGCTCGGCGCGAGCTACCACGTGAGCCCGCGCGAGCGCGAGCACATCCCCGTCGACGGCCCCCTGCTGGTGGTCGCCAACCATCCGCTGGGCATGGTCGACGCGCTGGCGTTGCTGCACATGGTCGGCTCGGTGCGGCATGACGTGCGCATCCTCGGCAACGACTGGCTGGCTTCCATCGAACCGCTGCGGCGCCTGCTGCTGCCGGTGGACGTGTTCGGCAAGGGCGCGGCCTCGAAGATGCGCGACATCTACCGCGCGCTGGAGCAGGGCGAGGCGCTGATCGTGTTTCCCGCCGGCGAAGTCTCGCGCATGGGCCCCGGCGGCGTGCGCGACGGCCGTTGGTCGGACGGTTTCGCGCGCCTGGCCAAACGGAGCGGCGCGCCGGTGCTGCCGGTGCACGTGGCGGCGCGCAACTCGGCGATGTTCTACGGCCTCTCGATGCTGGCCAAGCCGCTCAGCACGGCGATGCTGCCGCGCGAGGCGGTTGCGCCCATCCACCGCAGGATCGGCTTCGGCATCGGTGCGCTGGTCAGCGCCGAAGAACTCATGCAGCGCAGCGGTGATTCGCCCGAACAGGCGGCGAAGCTGATGCGTCGCCATGTCTACCGTGTCGGCCGCCGGCGCGGGCTGGTCTTCGGCGGGCAGGCGCCGCTGGCCCATCCCGAGCCGGCCGAGCGGGTCGCCGCCGAGTTGCTGGCGCAGGGCGAAAAGCTCGCCGACCTCAGCGACGGCAAGCAGGCATGGCTGTTCAAGGGCGCCGCCGACAGCACCATCCTGCGCGAGATAGGCCGCCTGCGCGAGCTGACCTTCCGCAAGGTGGGCGAGGGCACCAACGCGCGGCGCGACCTGGACGCCTTCGACCCGCACTACGAGCACCTGCTGCTGTGGGATCCGGCAGCGCTGCGCATCGTCGGTTCCTACCGTTTCGGCCACGGCGGGCGGCTGATCGCCGAGCGCGGCCTGGCCGGGCTCTATACCGCCAGCCTCTTCAATTACTCGCCGGCGCTCGAAGCGCGCCTGGCGCAGGGACTGGAACTTGGCCGCAGCTTCATCGCGCCGGCCTACTGGCGCTCGCGTGCGCTGGACCAGTTGTGGCAGGGCATCGGCCTGTACCTGCAGCGGTATCCGGAACTGCGCTACCTGTTCGGTCCGGTGAGCATGTCGGTCAACCTGCCGCGCGAGGCGCGCGAATGGATCGCCGCGGCGCACCAGCATTACTTCGGCGCGCCGGGGCTGGCCTCCGCGCGGCAGCCGTTCGTGGTGTCGCCCGGCGTGATCGGGCTGGTGCGCCGGGCGCTGGAAGGGCTCGATGCGCAGGCCGGCCTGGGCAAGCTCAAGCATCATCTCGATGCGCTCGGCGTGAGCATGCCGGTGCTCTACCGCCAGTACGTCGACCTGGTCGAGCCCGAAGGCGTGCAGTTCCTGGACTTCGGCGAGGATCCGGGCTTTTCCGGCTGCGTCGACGGCCTGGTGATGCTCGATCTGGCCAACCTCAAGCCCGCCAAGCGTGCGCGCTACCTCGGCAAGAGCGGCGCGTGAATCCGATCACCGCAAGGGGTGATTCGGTCGTCGTCTTGTCATAAACTATCGTTAAGTTTGCTTAACAACTGGTCGGTAGATGGGGTGGCCCCATCGCTGCTGGACGATAGCTGCGCCAAGAAGTTAGGGGTGACGAAAAACACGAGACATGCCAGGCCTGCGGCCCGGCATCGGCGTGCTTTTTTGTCCCGACATCGAATTTTCCGTTGCAAACCAATACAGGTCGATATGACGATGAAAAATCCAATTCGTGCCAAGGCCCTGCCGTTCGCCATCGCTTCGTTGCTGGCGGTCGCGGCGGCTCCCGCCCTCGCGCAGAACGTGACGTCCTCGGCGGTGAGCGGCCGCGTGGTCGACGCCGCGGGCCAGCCGGTGGCCAACGCCACCGTGCAGATCGTGCATGAGCCTTCGGGCACCACCAAGGTCGTCACCACCGACGCCGACGGCCGCTACACCGCGCAGGGCCTGCGCGTCGGCGGTCCGTTCGACATCACCGCGACCAAGTCCGGCATGGCGCAGGGCGAGCAGGGCAACGTCTACCTGCAGCTGGGCCAGGTTTCCGCCGTGAACCTGAAGATGGCCGCGGTCGAGGCGCAGAACCTCGGCGGCGTGACCGTCACCGCCTCGGCGCTGATGAACACCTTCACGCCCGACAACAAGGGCATGGGCACCAGCGTCTCGCATCGCGAACTGCAGGCCGCCCCGTCGCCGAGCCGCTCGATCACCGACATCGCCCGTCTCGACCCGCGCGTCTCCATCACCGATCCGGGCGACAGCTCGATCTCGATGATGGGCATGAACAGCCGCTACAACTCGATCAGCGTCGACGGCGTCGGCCAGGGCGACCCGTTCGGCCTGAACTCCAACGGCCTGCCGTACGTCGGCTCGCCCATCTCGGTCGACACCATCGACGAGTACAACATCTCCACCGCCAACTACGACGTCACCTCCGACGCCGTGGGTGCCAGCATCGACGCGGTGACCAAGTCCGGCACCAACGATTTCCACGGTTCGGTCTACTACGCCTACCGCAACGCCAACACGCTGGTCGGCGAACTGGATGACCAGCCGTACAACGGCTACAAGCGCGACTGGACCGCGGGCGCCACGCTGGGCGGCCCGATCGTCAAGGACAAGCTGTTCTTCTTCGTCAACTACGAGAAGGAGAAGACCGTCGGCCTGGGCGCCGACTCGGCCAACGGCCTGGATACGAGCCTGGGCAACGGCCCGTCCACCGACAACAAGGTCTCCCCGGGCGACCTGCAGCGCATCATCAACGCCGCCAACGCGCTGGGCCTCTCGCCCGGCACCTTCAGCGGCGGCAACGTGGACCTGGAAGACAAGCGCTACCTGGCCAAGCTGGACTGGAACATCTCCAACAACCACCGCGCCAGCCTGACCTACCAGCGCACCAAGGAAACCCAGCCCATCGTGCAGGGCAACAGCTCCAGCGCGATCGGCCTGACCAGCTACTGGTACACCAAGAACAGCGACACCAAGAACACGGTGCTGCAGTTCTTCGACGACTGGACCGACAGCTTCTCCACCGAAGCCAAGATCGGCTACCAGCGCTTCCAGCAGGTGCGCACGGTCGACACCCAGCAGCCGCAGGTGTTCGTCGACGTCACCCGCTTCGACAACGACGACGGCACGCAGAGCGGCGGCACGCCGTTCGTGGACCTGGGCGAAGACCAGTACAGCCACTACAACGTGCTGGACGTGAAGACCTGGCGCGGCTTCCTGGCCGGCACCTACTACCTGGGCGACCACACCCTCAAGGGCGGCGTCGACTTCCAGCAGAACAAGATCTACAACCTGTTCGGCCGCACCCAGTTCGGTGCGTACACCTTCTACGGCATCGACAACTTCGAGAAGGGCATCTACGGCTCGTACAACATCTACCAGCCGGCGCCGGGCTACACCCTGGACGACGTGGCCGCGCAGTGGACGATGCGCCAGTACGCGTTCTTCCTGCAGGACACCTGGCAGGCGAACGACAACCTGTCGCTGCAGTACGGCGTGCGCCTGAACATGGTCAAGACGGGCGACAAGCCGGTCTACAACCCGACCTTCGAGCAGACCTTCGGCTACCGCAACGACAACACCATCGACGGCATGCGCGTCGTCGAGCCGCGCCTGTCGTTCAACTACACCTTCAACACCGAGCGCATGACCCAGCTGCGTGGCGGCGTGGGCCTGTTCCAGTCGAACCCGCCGACGGTGTGGGCGACCAACCCGTACCAGAACAACGGTATGACCACGGCCACCTACCAGATCTACAACGACTGCGGCTTCGCACCGAGCGGGACCGACAACGGTCAGGTCTGCGACGGCGACCCGGTGGGCGCCCTGCCGGTGTTCAGCCCGGATCCGTTCAACCAGAACCTGCCGCCGCCGGCCGGCTCGCAGATGACGGTCGACACCATCGACCCGAACTTCAAGCTGCCGTCGGTGTGGAAGTTCAGCCTGGCGCTGGATCGCGAGCTGCCGTTTTGGGGCGTGATCGGTTCGGCCGAGTACCAGCACATCGACGTGCGCAACGGCATCCTGTACCAGAACATCAACATCGGTGCGCCGACCGGCGTGCTTCCGGACGGCCGCAACCAGTACTGGGCCACGCCGGGCGAGCCGGGCAGCTCGCGTGACGCACGCGCCAACCAGGAGCGCGCGTTCTCGGGCAGCTCGACGCTGCTGACCAACACCCACAAGGGTTCGGCCGACAGCCTGACCCTGTCGCTGAAGAAGCCCTTCTCCGAGTCGTGGTTCGGCAGCGTGGGCGTGACCCTGGGTCACTCGACCGAAGTGAACCCGGGCACCTCCAGCCAGGCCAGCTCCAACTACAGCAACAGCGCCTGGGTGAACCCGAACGACGACGTGGCCTCGACCTCGAACTACAACGTCGGCCGTCGCGTCACCGCCGCGCTGACCTGGCAGCACAAGTTCTTCGGTGACTACACCACCGCGATCAGCGCGTTCTACGATGGCCACGAAGGTCAGCCGTACAGCTGGGTGTTCAGCAACGACGCCAACGGCGATTCTTACAGCGCTTCGGACCTGGTCTACATCCCGACCGCCGGCGGCGACTCCAAGGTCACCTTTGCCGATGGCACGGATCCGGCCGTCATCCAGCAGTTCTGGAACTTCATCAAGAGCGACAGCTACCTGAGCAAGCACCAGGGCGAGATCGCCAAGCGCAACGGTACCCGTGCCGCGTGGGTGAACCAGGTCGACCTGAGCTTCCGCCAGGAGATCCCGGGCATCTTCAAGGGCAACAAGGGCGAGCTGCGTCTGGACATCTACAACTTCCTGAACATGCTCAACCCCGACTGGGGCCAGCAGAGCTACGTCGGCTTCCCCTACACCCGCAACCTGGCCAGCTACGCGGGCGTGGATGCGCAGGGTCGCTACATCTACGACCTGCCGACCGACGAGAACGGCAACTACCAGCCGGAACAGAAGATCATCTACGACGCCGGCCGCAACACCAAGACCAACGTGGTTTCGCGTTGGTCGGCGATGCTGACGGTGCGTTACAGCTTCTGATCCACCTAAAGTTGCACCACCTCGAACCGGCGCCCGCGAGGGCGCCGGTTTTTTTCTGCTTGACCCTTCACGTGTGTGCGCGGGAAGCTAAACGGTCCGCCACGGCCCCGGCATCAGGCCGGACACCGTCAGCGGCAGGAGAAGGCAACGCATGAACGACACCCACGCCGGCCGCGCCGGCAAGCCCGCCACCGTCAGCGCGCGCATCTCGCCGGCCGGCGGACTGGACATCCTCTCGCGCAACGAAGTCGCCCGCCTGCGCGATGCCAGCGGCTCGGGCCTGCACGCCCTGCTCCGCCGTTGCGCGCTGGCCGTGCTCACGTCCGGCAACATCAGCGACGACCCGCGCTCGATGTTCGAGCAGTACCCCGACTTCGACATCCAGGTGCTGCAGCAGGACCGCGGCATCAAGATCGAGCTCTCGCACGCGCCTGCACAGGCGTTCGTCGACGGCCAGATCATCCGCGGCATCAACGAGCTGCTGGTCGCGGTCATGCGCGACATCGTCTACGTGTCCAGCCAGCTGGAGCAGGGCGGCTTCGACCTCGACGACACTGTGGGCATCACCCACGCGGTGTTCGAGATCCTGCGCAACGCGCGCATCCTCAAGCCGCACATCGATCCCAACCTGGTGGTCTGCTGGGGCGGCCATTCGATCTCGCGCGACGAGTACGAGTACACCAAGTCGGTCGGCTACCAGTTCGGCCTGCGCGGCATGGACATCTGCACCGGCTGCGGCCCGGGTGCCATGAAGGGGCCGATGAAGGGCGCTACCATCGCGCACGCCAAGCAGCGCCGGCGCAACAACCGCTACATCGGCATCACCGAGCCGGGCATCATCGCGGCCGAATCGCCGAATCCGATCGTGAACCAGCTGGTGATCATGCCGGACATCGAGAAGCGCCTGGAGGCCTTCGTCCGCATGGCGCACGGCATCGTGGTGTTCCCCGGCGGCGTGGGCACCGCCGAGGAGATCCTCTATCTGCTCGGCATCCTGCTGCATCCGTCCAACGCGGGCACGCCGTTCCCGCTGATCTTCACCGGACCGAAGCAGTCGGCCGCCTACTTCGAGCAGATCGACCGATTCCTCAAGCTCTCGCTGGGCGAAGAGGTGGCGCAGCACTACCAGATCATCGTCGACGATCCCGCCGCGGTGGCGCGCGCGATGGTCAAGGGCATCGACAAGGTGCGCAACCATCGCCTGGACACCAAGGACGCGTTCTTCTTCAACTGGGCGCTGGACATCCCGTTCGCCTTCCAGTTGCCGTTCCGCCCGACCCACGAGGCGATGCGCGCGCTGGCCCTGCACCGCGGCCGCCCGCGCCACGAGCTGGCGGCGGACCTGCGCCGCGCGTTCTCCGGCATCGTCGCCGGCAACGTGAAGGAAGAGGGCGTGCGCGCGATCGAGCAGAACGGCCCGTTCGACATCGACGGCGAGGCGGACATCATGCGGGCGCTGGATGCGCTGCTGCAGGCCTTCGTCAACCAGCACCGCATGAAGCTCCCCGGTGGCTCGGCCTATGTGCCGTGCTACCGCGTGCGTGCGGAGGGCAAGGAGACCGCTCCGGCCGCTTGACAGCCTACGCAGCGCTATTCAAACTACGCAGCTCGCCCCGCCCGAATAGCTCAGCTGGTTAGAGCACTTGACTGTTAATCAGGGGGTCGTTGGTTCGAGTCCAACTTCGGGCGCCATATTGAAGGCCTTGCAGCGATGCAGGGCCTTTTTCTTTATGGGCTATTCGCACTGCCATCCATCGGTCGATGGGTCGAATCTGCCCGGCCTCACGAAACATTTGCCTGACATCACGGCGACTCGCTGCACGCCGTGGCGACGTTTGGATACGCCGCGCGGAAAGATCGTGAAATCTTCCTGATACGAGTGGATCACGACACTCGCCATGGCGATGCAAACCCCGGCTAGGTGCGCCAGGTCACAAAAGCCGTCATTGTGGCGGCGTATATCGCTTCTTGCCCGGTGGATCTTTCTCACCTCACTCCGACCATCGGGCCATCGGGCGCCCGGGGCCACACCGGGCGCCCTTCCTTTATCGGGCGAACAAATGGCCCGCCCGCGACGCCGAGTTTTCGGCCCGCTCTTCGGATTCGCAGGCAAGCTTATCGAGCCGTGCGACCCCCCATGGGTCAGCTCGAGCTCCCATGTGGCGCGCTGAAGGCACACGAACCTCGTCCCTCGTATATCCCCGCACTCGTGCAGCCTTCAATCGCCGGCGCCACCTTGCGCTGGCAAATGGCTGGCCAGCATGGCGAACAGCTTGTCGGAGGGCGAGCCGATGGCAACCAGCAGGTCGCCTTCCGTGCTGCGCACGAGGCAGGCCGACATGCCCGCGCTTTCCAGGTGCCGCTGCGCGGCCTCCAGCAGCGGGCCGGCGTCGGGCGGCGGCTTGGGCGGTTCCGGGCGGCGGCGGGAGGCATCTCCGTAGGCCATGGCGAAACTCCGGTGCAGGGTATTGGCCGCTTGTGGCACCCCATCCGTGAACAGCCGGTATAGCGCCCGACAAGGCGTGCACCCACGCCGGCAGTCCCGTCTTCATCCCTCCTGGGAACAGCCGGCCGCCTGCTTGCCGCGGGGCCGGCTTCCACGGGCCCGCCCGGAGTTGGAAACCACGACGCCCAATGCCCCTTCCGCGTGGTCGCGGCTGCAGAAGAGCAGCGTGAGGTTGCTGCCGCTGGCGCTGCCATCGGACAGGAACGTCACGTGCCGGCGCGCCTCGCTGCTCAGTATGAGCAGCCGCGCATGGGCCTCGCCGATCCGCAGTGGCGCCCCATCCGGCTGGTTGTCGCGATCGTTGTCGACGCCGACCAGCCAGCCGCCGTCCCAGCGGCTTTCCTCGCTGCAATGGACCTTGTCCAGGCTCGGGCAGAACAGCACGCGCGAGCGCCGCAGCACGGCTTCGCCGCGCGCAAAACCGAGCGCTTCCAGGAAATCCATCTGCGCCGATTGCACGCGCGCGCGGCGCACGAAGGCGGCCAGTGACGGGCTGGCGATGCCGGCGAGCACCGCCAGGATCGCCACCACCATCACCTGCTCGACCAGCGTGATGCCGCGCGAACGGCCGCGCCCGCCTTGCTGCATCCCTGCCATGCCATCGCTCCCTGCGAGGAGCGGGCATCATCGGCGGCCCGGCCGGCCCACCGTAAGCGGCGCCCAGGCCGCCAGCCTGTGCGCCTGTACTGACAGGTCCTGTCAGCAGGGCGCCTTTAAGATCGACCCATCCGCCCGCATATCCGTCAGCCATGACCGACCGTTTCGAACTCGTCTCCCCGTACCAGCCCTCCGGCGACCAGCCGCAGGCGATCGCCAAATTGAGCGAGGGCTTCGAGGCCGGCCTCGCCGCGCAGACGCTGCTGGGCGTCACCGGTTCGGGCAAGACCTACACCATCGCCAACGTGATCCAGCAGGTGCAGCGTCCCACCGTGGTGCTGGCGCCGAACAAGACACTGGCCGCGCAGCTCTACGGCGAGTTCAAGGAATTCTTCCCCAACAACGCGGTCGAGTACTTCGTCAGCTACTACGACTACTACCAGCCCGAGGCCTACGTGGTTGCCTCGGACACTTTCATCGAGAAGGACGCCTCGATCAACGACCACATCGAGCAGATGCGCCTGGCCGCGACCAAGGCGCTGCTCTCGCGGCGCGACTCGATCATCGTCGCCACCGTCTCGGCCATCTACGGCCTGGGCGATCCGGAGGACTACCTTTCGCTGCGCCTGATCCTCTCGGTCGGCGAGCACATGGACCAGCGCAAGCTGATCCACCAGCTCACCGAACTGCAGTACACCCGCAACGAGATGGAGCTGCGCCGCGGCACCTACCGCGTGCGCGGCGAAATCATCGACGTGTTCCCCGCCGAATCGGAAACCGAGGCGCTGCGCATCGAGCTGTTCGACGGCGACGTGGAAAACCTCTCGCTGTTCGACCCGCTCACCGGCGAGACCATCCGCAAGATTCCGCGCTACACCGTCTACCCGCGCACCCACTACGCCAGCACCCGCGAGAGCGTGCTCAACGCCATCGAGACGATCAAGGTCGAGCTCAAGGAGCGGCTGGAGCTGCTCTACCGCGACAACAAGCTGGTCGAGGCGCAGCGGCTGGACCAGCGCACCCGCTTCGACATCGAGATGATGGCCGAGGTCGGCTTCTGCCAGGGCATCGAGAACTACTCGCGCCACCTCACGCGCCGCGGCCCCGGCGAACCGCCGCCGACGCTGTTCGACTACCTGCCTCCGGATGCGCTGCTGGTGGTGGACGAATCGCACGTCACCGTCCCGCAGCTCGGCGCCATGTACAAGGGCGACCGCTCGCGCAAGGAGACGCTGGTCGAGTTCGGCTTCCGGCTGCCCTCGGCGATGGACAACCGCCCGTTGCGCTTCGAGGAATGGGAACAGCGCGCGCCGCGCACCATCTACGTCTCCGCCACGCCGCGCAACTACGAGCTGGAGAAATCCGGCGACGCCGTCACCGAACTGGTGGTGCGCCCCACCGGCCTGGTCGATCCGGAAGTGGAAGTGCGCCCGGTGCGCACCCAGGTCGACGACCTGCTCGGCGAAGCCAAGAAGCGCATCGCCATGGGCGACCGCGTGCTGGTCACCACGCTGACCAAGCGCATGGCCGAGAACCTCACCGAATACCTCTCCGAGCACGACGTGAAGGTGCGCTACCTGCACTCGGACATCGAGACGGTCGAGCGCACCGAGATCATCCGCGACCTGCGCCTGGGCGAGTTCGACGTGCTGGTCGGCATCAACCTGCTGCGCGAGGGCCTGGACATGCCCGAGGTCTCGCTGGTGGCGATCCTGGACGCCGACAAGGAAGGCTTCCTGCGCTCCACCGGCTCGCTGATCCAGACCATTGGCCGCGCCGCCCGCAACGTGCGCGGCAAGGCCATCCTCTACGCCGACGAAGTCACCCGCTCGATGCAGGCGGCGATGGACGAAACCGCCCGCCGCCGCGAAAAACAGATCGCCTGGAACGAAGCCAACGGCATTACCCCGCAGACCGTCGTGCGCCGCATCGCCGACATCATGGAAGGCGCCCGCGCCGAGCCCGCCAGCCGCGGAAGGGGCAAGGCCGCCAAGGGCGTGCGCGGCAAGGCCGTGGCCGAAGGGGCAGGGGAGTACGCCAACCTCACCGCCACCCAGGCCGCCGCCGCCATCCGCAAGCTCGAAAGCCAGATGTACAAGCACGCCCAGAACCTGGAGTTCGAAGAAGCTGCCCGCCTCCGCGACCAGATCCACAAGCTGCGCGAACAGGTCATGCAGAGCTAGCAAGCTCTGCTCCCTCTCCCCTCCGGGGAGAGGGCCGGGGTGAGGGGCCACTCTTGCGTTGAACCATCATCGGGCCCAAAGGCTTGGCACCGCCCCCCACCCTTGCTAAACTTCGCGGCTCTTGGGCGGTTAGCTCAGCGGTAGAGCACTACCTTGACATGGTAGGGGTCACAAGTTCGATCCTTGTACCGCCCACCAAGATTTCGAACAGGCCGGCAGCAATGCCGGCCTGTTTGCATGAGGGCCACCGGTTTTCGCTTTAGGACAGCGCCCGCGAGCCAGTGAAAACCGTTGCGCGTTTCCATCCGGCGCAACCGGCATCGAGGGGTGCTGCGACGGGCTTCAGATCCGCCACGCTCGATACCGGTTTTCTCCAAGGGCTCCCTCCGACCAAGGAGGCCGTACCGTGTCCGCTTCTCCCCGATTCCGTCTCGCGTTCGCCACGTCCGTGCTGGTGCCTGGCATCCATCCGGACGATGCGCACCTCGCCGCCTGCCTGCGTGACCGCAGCATCGAGCCCGTCGCCTGCGTGTGGAACGACCCGGCCGTGGACTGGACCGGCTTCGACGCAGTGCTGATGCGCACGACCTGGGACTACTTCCAGCACTACGCCGCCTTCCTGCAATGGCTCGACCTTTTGCCCGTGCCGCTGATCAACGACCGCGCACTGGTGCGCTGGAACAGCGACAAGCGCTACCTGCTGGACCTGGCCGCGCAGGGCGTGGACATCATTCCCACCCGGCTAGCCACGGCTGCCGAGCTGCCGGCCTGCACCCGGGCGATGGCGGGACAGGAGCTCATCGTCAAGCCGACCGTCAGCGGCACCGCCTGGCACACCGTCCGCGGCCGCGCCGGCGATTCGGCGTTCGGTACGGAGCTGGCCGCACTGCCGCGGGACTTCCGCTACCTGGTGCAGCCCTTCCTCGCGGAAGTGCTCGGCGCAGGCGAGTGGTCGCTGCTCTTCTTCGATGGCCGCTATAGCCATGCCGTCATCAAGCGTCCAGCCGCGGGCGACTTTCGCGTGCAGGGCGAGTTCGGCGGCACCTCGCGGTTGGCCGAGCCACCGGCGCACGTGCTCGCCAGCGCGCAACGCGCGCTCACTGCCACCGCTGCGCTTGGCCACGCCGGCGTCGCCTACGCCCGCGTGGACGGTGTGGTGGCCGACGGCGGCTTCCGGCTGATGGAGCTGGAAATGATCGAGCCCTACTTGCACCTTGGCGTGCGGCCCGAGGCGGCCGAACGCTTCGCCATGCATTTGGCCGAGCGGTTGACCAAGCGGACGATCGTATCCTGAAGGTGCGGAGCCTGGCATGTTTACGGGCGTGGCTAGTTAAGGCAATTTAATTAGCCAACGTCCCCTTTGGCTCCAACCGCGCGACATTCCCGAGGAACGATGAACGTCAATTCGCCTCCGCCGATGCACATGACGTCTTCGGTCCTCGTACGGAGCAACCTGGAAAGGGTTTGGTCGTTCATCGTGGACGAGCGCAATGCCCCGCGGTGGGACCGCAGCGTGGCGCGCGCGGAGCTTCTCTCGCCATCACCACTTCGTGTTGGCTCGATCGTGCAGACCACCGCGCCGTCGGGGATGGTGCAACAGTTTCGCGTCGACGAAATCTCCCCGTCCCGTGTTCTTCGGTTCAGTCTGCTGCGCTCTCCATGGTTTCGTACGGCACAACTGACTTTCAGGCTGGCGCCGGTCGAAGATGGCGTGTCCATCACCCACGACATCGCAGTCGCGTTCCGATTCCCCTGGGCGATCCTCATGCCCGTTCTCGCTCTTTTCAAGAAGCGCGCCCTCGGTGCGGATCTCGAATCGCTCCGACGCGCGATTGACGAAGGACTCGACTTGACCGTTCGGAACGGGGCGTAAAAGCAGGCGTGACGCCTAGCGAACGCTGCGGCAGACGGGCGCGTGATGGCGGCCGAGATAAAGGGGACAGATAAAAGGGGCGGAGGGAATTAAACCTACCGATAATCCCTTGCCAGCGGAAAAAGATGTATCTGGTTTAGCTGGCGAGCGTGGGCGGCAGGAACCGGCAGGAACGGGGGCAGGAACGGGGTCAGAGCCCCTTATCACGCACAGAAACCAAAAGCGTGGATAGGAGTGCCCTTTCATATGGGAAGGCGGATGCGAGCTGTCATCTTGGCTTTAGTGTGTGTTCTCTGCGCGTGCTCGAGCAGGCCAGCGCCCCTGTTTCCGGATGCTGGCGAGGTGGCCTATGCGACGGTGGAGGAGGGCTACACCGATCAATCCACCCGCGTGGTTCGGCAACACCTTGTGATCGAACGGGCTCTGGAGTTGGTCCAGCATCGCCAGTGGCACGCGGCCAGCACGACTTACCCTACGGGCGAGACGAGCGTCGCCTTCCAGGCTCTGGACGGTCGCGTCTTGTGCATGCTCTGGTTCGGCCCCGGATGGGTCGGCGCGGCTTCTTCGCTCGATCATTCGGGGCCTGTGCTTCTGGACGCCGACAAAGAACTGCGTGGCGAGCTACGCAGGCTGTTCGGGCTGCAACCCGAACGCTAGACGGCACTCCGAAAAAAAGGGACGGAGGCAATTAAGTCCCACGTCGACCGCCTCCAGCCAAAGGCCCAAGCGCCAGTATGTTCAGCGCTCCGCGGCCCCGTCAGGGCGTTCGCCATCCCAAGCCGCGGCCCTTCACTTGCAAGGCATGTCGACTACGCTGGCCTGGCGCGCCAGAAAGCGCCAGGCGCCGTGGTCGAAGATGAAGACGTTGGTGAAGCGGCGGGTAAGGTCCCTGCTGCCGAACTTCTCGCCGAGGTTGCTGCCTGCGGCCGGTTTGACGGTTTCCCTTCCCATCACGATGCCGACGTTTCCGGTGATCGCCGTGCCCTCGATCGTCCGTTCGAAACGGTCGCTCGCCATCTTCCCTTCGCCCAGCATCTTCACCAGGACGGCCTTTCTCAGTACACGGTTCGAAGGTCCGTTGAGGATGTAGTTCGGGTGCATGAACCTGCTTTGTGCCTCTGCGTCGCCCTGCACGATGATCCTCATCTGTTCCGCGTCGGCGGCCCGCAGCGAATCCTCGGTGGGCCCGGCGGCCAGGCAGGGGAAGGAAGGCAGGGCAGCGCAAAGCATGAGCGCGAGTCTTGCGACGGTCGGCATGGGAGCCTCCACGGCGTGCGTGTAGTCGTGCATCGGCCACGCCATGCATGGATGCTCGCGTGATGGACCCCAGGCCAGTGGTCCATACGCCCAGGCGCGGGTGGCAGCGGCCTTGTAGTCCCGGCCGCGTGAAGGGCGTGGCACCAGGCTTGCGGCAGTCCGGGTGTGCCCCTCTTGGCGAAAAACACGGCAAGACGGGTGAAAGCAGGAACGGGATCAGGGTCACTCATCGAGAGCAGGTTAGAGTCCTTATAGTTTTTCCTCCTGGATTCGCCGCCGAACAGGGTTAACCATGACTCTCACATGCATCAATCCCGATGATCTGCCGCCTCAGCAAACCTACACTCAGGTCGTCGTTGCCACGGGCAGCAAGCTGGTGTTCGTCTCGGGTCAGGAGCCCGAGGACATCCATGGCAATCTCGTTGGCCACGGTGATCTCGCGGTCCAGGCGCGCCAGGTCTATGCCAACCTCGGCCGTGCGCTGACTGCGGCTGGTGCTGTACCGGAGCAGGTCGCAAGAATCACGATCTACGTCGTCAACTACGAACGCGACAAATGCTTGCCGATTATTGAAGAAGCGCGCAGAACGCTGTTCGGAGATCACAAGCCTGCGGACGTGGTGCTCGGTGTGGCGTCGCTGTCCCCGGGCTACCTGATCGAGGTCGATGCGATCGCAGTCATTGATTGACCGATAACCGACGGGGCTGGCGACGCTTGGTCGCTTGGCCTGGTTGCCATGCCAGCGAGCTGGGATTCGTCCATGGAGATCTCCGCCTACATCCAGAACGCCGCCGCCGGCCAGTCCGTGCGTGTGTCCACCGCCGGCCGTTCCCGGCTCCTGGGCGTACCGGGCAAGCCCGAGGGGCGCGGGAGTGCGGTGAATGGTGGCGAGTTGCTCATGGCGGCCCTCGCCACCTGTTACTGCAACGACCTTTACCGGGAGGCCGATCGGCTCGGGATCGGGATCAGCGCTTGCGAGGTGATCGCCACGGCCCGGTTCGATGGCGTGGGACTTGCCGCCACGTCGATCACTTACGCGGCGAGGGTCGAGTCGCAGGCGCCAGCGGAAGAGGTCGAGCGCCTTCTTTCGGAAACGGATCGGTTGGCCGAAGTCCACAGCACGCTTCGGGCCGGTTGCCCGGTCGAGCGCGTCGCCTGGACACCGTTGGCGACCTGATCCCGCAGCCGCAAGCGGCCTTCACGCGCAACGGGTCGCTCGGATGCATCAAGGCGCAAGGTCGAACAAGGCCTTGCCGCTCGCGACCTCGATCGGTACGGAAACATGCTCGTGCGTCGCCTGCCACCGGCCGTCGATCAGGCGGAAGCAGACGGTCCAGCGAAGCCAGCGCTCGGTGGTGCGCCCGTCTTGCAGCGTTCCACGCATCCAATTGAGGCTGTGGCTGAAGGACAGCCGGTCGCTCGCCTCGATGGCGAGGTCGTGGATCTCATAGGCGACCGGCCCCTGCAAGGCAGCGAACGTCGCCTCCCAATGCTTCCTGAGCGCTTCGGCTCCGACGCACCGCAAGGGCGGCGCGAGGTCGAACGAGATGATCGTTGGAGCGAACAGCGACATGACGCCGCCGATGTCTTTCGCGCGAAACGCCGCGGCGAAGCTCTGGATCGCTTCACGGATGCGAGCTTCGCCGACGGTCTCGTGTTCATCGGGCATGGTGCGCATATCCCCTGGCGGATGACGCGGATCTTCCACGGTGCCGCGTGCATTCATGGTTTAAGGGGGCGCCGATCAGGAGGGCGCAAACCGGGTCCGGTCCATTTGCCGCACGGCAACAAGCGGACCGGACCCGGTTTCGGGCCTTTACGCTGCCGCTTTGAACATGTCGTCCAGGCGGGTGTAGCTGTGCTCCATGCCGTCGGTCATGCCGGTGGAGGCCGCGCCGTCACGCGCTTCCTTCGAAGCGAACTTCAGGTTGCAGACGAGCGTCGTGACACCGTTCTGCTCGGTGAGTTCGACTGACACGATGCAGGGATCGCCGGCGGGCATCGTGAGGTCCATGTTGCCCGGGTCGAAGTATTGTTCGTGCGCGATCCTGGACGGGCGATCGACTTCGGTGAACGTTCCGAAGAAGCCGAATTCGTTGCCGTCTTCGCGGTTTTTCCAGCGCCACTTGTACGTGCCGCCGACGCGCACATCCATGTCGCACACCGGCATGTCCCAGCCTTCATAGCCCTGCCATTTCTTCACGAGTTCGGGCTTGGTGTGCGCATCCCACACCAGTTGGCGGGGCGCGTTGAAGGTGCGTGTGACGCGAACTTCGCGATCGCTCGGCAATGTGACTTCTGCGGGCTTGGGCATGGTGTTCTCCTTGGTGCGTCAGGGTGATTGCGCGCCGCCCCGGGCAGGGAAGAGCGAACGGCGCGTCGACAGGTCCGCGCTATTTCTTTGTTCGCTTGCGCCTGGACGGTTTGGCCTGGAGTTCTCCGAGCAACGCATCGAGGCGCTGGTAGTTCTGTTCGAAGATCTCGCGGTAACGGTCGATCCAGCCCACGGCTTCCTCCAAGCGCCTCGGTTCCAGCTTGCGCGGACGCCGTTGCGCATCGACGTCGACCGAGATGAGGCCGGCGCGCTCGAGCACTTTCAGATGCTTGGAAATGGCCGGCTGGCTCATCTCGAACGGCTCGGCGAGTTCCGTCACCGTGGCTTCTCCCGTCGCCAGCCGCGCCAGGATGGCGCGCCGGGTGGAGTCGGCCAGGGCGGCGAAGGTCAGGTCGAGGCGTTCCGAGGAGTTCATAACCATCTATTTAGATAACCTATTGGTAATATAAAGAGGCGAGACACGCCCAGTCAAGACCCCGGAACCGGGTTGAGGCCACTTACTGCAGGGGCGATAAGCGAGCCCGTTTCTCTTCGGGCCGCGGGCGCGTCTCCGGCATGGCCAGGAGTACGGGCAGTACGGCCAATGCGACCGCGGCGATCATGGCGCCGGGCGCGGCGTGCCAGCCGGTGCGCCGGACCAGCAGTTCGGCGAGGAAGGGCGTCAGGCCGCCGAAGAGCGCGGTCGCCACGGTGACGCCGAGCGCCAGGCCGCTCAGGCGTCCTTCGCCGGGGAACTGTTCGGCGGTGGCGGGCGCGCCGACGGCGCTGACGCCGCCGGCCAGGCAGGCCAGCGTGATGGCGCCGCCTGCGATGGCCGATTCGCCGCCGCCGCCCATCAGCCCGAACATCGCCAACGGAAGCAGCATGCTGGCGACGGCCAGCCAGACCAGCACGGGCCTGCGGCCCACCCGGTCGCAAAGCGCGCCGGCCAAGGGCGTGACAAGGATGACCGCCACGGCGGCGAGCGTGGACATCCACAGCGATCGGCTCTCGACCAGGAGGCCCGAGGACACCAGGAACGTCGGCACGTAGGTGATGCCCACGTAGTAGGTGATCGAACCCAGCGCGGAGATGGCGAACGTGCGCAGCAGGGCGGGGCGATGGTGGGCGAGCGTGTGGCGCAGCGGCGACTCGGGCAGGCTCTGCTGCCGCACCTGGCGGAGGAAGTCGGGCGATTCCTCCATGGTGGACCGGGCAAACCACACGCAACCGGCCAGCGCCGCGCCGACGAAGAAGGGAATGCGCCAGCCCCAGGCATCCAGTTGCGCGGGACTCAGCAGGCCGACCGTCAACGCGGAGACGGCGACCGCCAGCAGCGCGCCGACCTCGCTGGCGGCGGAGGCCAGCGACGTGATCAACCCGCGACGATCCGCCCGGGCGCCTTCCAGCAGGTAGGCGACCACGCCGGTGTACTCGCCGCCGACCGAGAACGCCATGAAGCAGCGCAACAGCATCAGCACCGCGCCCGCGGCCGGGCCGATCGCGGCGTAACCGGGCAACAGCGCCGTGGCGAGCATCGCCAGGGTCATCAGCATCATCGACAGCAGCAGCGTGCGTTGCCTGCCGATGCGATCGCCCACGTGCCCGAAGACCATTGCGCCCAGCGGCCGCATCGCATAGGCGATGGCGAAGCCGCCGAGCGTGGCGAGCAGCGAGGTTTCGCCGCCACCGAAGAACACCCGCGACAGCACGGTGGCGAAATACAGGTAGAGCGTGAAGTCGTACCACTCCACCACCGTCGACAGCGCGGCGATGACCATGGAGGCGCGTGAGATCTCGCCGACGCCGTGCGGATGGGGGAGGGGCATGCGGAGCCGGGCCGGAAGCTTGCGGTGGTCCGATGGTAACCGCCGCCCGCGCGATCGACCCAACTGACGGGGCAGGTTGACCGGAACGGTTCCGCTCGAGCGTCCCGCCGGTGTGTCTGCCTCGGGCCGGGCGAGGCGCTGCAGGGCGAGGCGATCTCCGATCCGCTGTCCGCCGCTTTGCGCCGGCCCGGAGGAGGCCTTTACCGGAGTACGGCACGGACACAATCGACGGTGGCCGCAGGCGTGCCTCCCGCGCGCCTGCGGCATCGGTTCATGGACTCACGGGGTGGGTACGTGCCAATCGTAGGCCGCACCATCAGCGACGTAACGGGCGCTGCCATCGGCCAGGTTGATGACGTACATCTGGGTGGGCAGGCGCACGTACGGGGTTTCCTGTTGCACGTAGCAATTGGCGAGCAGTTGTTGCCCATCGGGCGAGAGGCGCACGGCTGCCCAGGTCACGACGATGTTCCCGTTCGGGTCCAACGGGACGCAGGGCTGGGTGAGCTGACGCAGCCCGGTACCGTCCGTATTGATCACATAGAGCTCTTCCGTGCTCGAGTAACGATCGATGGTGTTGACGATGGCCTGCGAGCCGCCCGGCGTGAGCAGCAGTTGTCCGCCTGCAAGGATCAGGGCGCCGCTGGGGTCGACGAGCGCGACCTGCTGGCCCGTCAGCATGTTCCTGGCGCACAGGACCATCTGCTCCTGTTGGTCCGGTGTGCAGGAACCGGGCGTGTTCGTCTGGAACACGATTTCGTGGCCGTCGTAGGACAGGTCGCCGCCCGGGCCATGCAGGTTGGAAGTGACGTTGGCCTGCACCAGCGTCGCGGCGCCCGTGGCGACATCGACGCGGTAGAGGTCCGAGCCGTGCGGGAACGGGCTGTCCGGCGTTGTCAGCTCCACGTAGGCGAGCAGGCTGCGGCCGTCGCCCGACCAGCGCAGGCTTTCGACCGCCTGGTTGTACTGCGGGTAATAGCCTTGGGGACACCACAGCTTGCGTTCGCCCGTGCCGTCCGGGTGGATCACGCCCACGCAGGCGTGGTTCACCGGCGCACCGTTGGCCGAGTTGCTGAAGGCGATCAGGTGAGTACCCGCCGGGCCCCAGGTGAGATAGCCGTAGCTCGGGCTGTTGTTGCCTGATGGGAGGTCGTTGCCGTCGTGGAAGAGGGGCAACCTTTGCTGACCCGATGCATCCATGACGTAGTACTTGCCGGAAACGTACGGGTTGTTGCTGGTGGAGCCGCTGCCGGTATATGCCTGGAGGAACTGGCTGTAGTGCCCGCCGGGAGAGAACGCGCTGCCGACCCAGTTCTCCAGGGCATCGAAGGGAGCGGGCCAGGCATCGGGCACATTGAACACGCCTTCGGCGTAGGGAGTGAGCTGGAGCAGGTCGGAGCCGTCGTCGTGGATGCTGAAGATCGCGCTGCCGATGATCTGCTGATGTCCGTTGACCGTGCTCGCCAGCGGCCGTACGAGGATGATCGTGCCGGGCGAGGTCGAGTCGATCGAGGGTTGCGCGTTCTGTGGAAGAACCCCTGGCCCGGCCGCCGCCGCGGCTGCAAAGGTGAGGGTTGCTGCAAGGGTGGTAAGCGAGAAAACACGCATGAGCGTTTCCTCCATTTTTTGGGGGCAATACCCCTTCGCTGTCGCAACGTTGCGTTGCGGCATCAGTTCGGTGCCTGGTTTTCCCCTGCAGTCAGGATGCATTAATGCATGTATCGGCGCCGTGACAATTACTGTCGGGGCTGACGTCGGCCAAAGAAAGCAGATCAGCTTCATTCAAGGCATCTGGTCGACGGCCAGCGAAGCAGACCCATCCGGGGACGCTGACAAAATCCCGATTCAGAGCACACTTTCAGCCGGCGTGGCGTATCGAGCCGTGCCCCGGACCGGCCCATGCCACGGCGACGCGCGAGCTTCGCCGGGCCCTACGGAGGATGTAGCGATGATTTCGTCCAGCACGATCGCCTTGACCGGCTTCATCACTTGGACGCTGCTGTTGCTGGTGCTCATGGAAGTCATCCGCACGCAGCTCGTCCTGCGCGGCAAAGTGCCTGCCAACGGCTTCACTCCCGGCAACGCAGGTTTGTCTCCTTTCATGCAGAGGCTGGCCAGGGCGCACGCCAACTGCATTGAAAGCCTGCCGGTCTTCGGCGGCCTGTTGATCGTCGCCATCGCTACGGACCGCACGGCCATCACGGATTCGCTCGCCTATCTGCTGCTTGGCGCGCGGCTTTTCCAATCGCTCGTGCATCTGTCCTCGGTCAGCTCGAGGGCCGTGACGATACGTTTCAGCGCGTTTGCCGTGCAGATGGCGATTGGCCTGTATTGGGCGTTCGAGCTGCTGGGTACGGCATGACTCACCACGGGAGCACGGTCTGACCCAGCAGCTACGCTACTGCGCCGGATCTCGCGCTCACTGGAGTCAGTCGTGGATACCTTCCCCAAGTACGCGCTCGCCGAATGCGAGCGCCGATGGCGTGTGGACCTGCCAGCAGTGGGCTCGCTGGCGTCGCTGCCTTTCCGCGAGATCGACGACGTATACCTGCGCGACACCCGGTTGCGGCTGCGCAAGGTGCGCTCGGCGGAAGGCGTGGTGTTCAAGCTCGGCAAGAAGTACGGCAGGAAGCCGGATGGCGTCGAGCCGATCACCAACATCTACCTGACCGAACAGGAATACGCCGCGCTGTCGCTGCTGCCTGGCCATGCGGTGAGCAAGCGGCGCTACGCCCTCGGCGAGGGCGCGCTGGACGTCTATGACGGGCCGGTGCCGCTGGCGTTCTTCGAGCGGGAATTCGCTTCCGCCGCGGAGGCTGCCGCCTTCGAGCCACCGCCGTTCGCGCTCGAGGAGGTCACCCGTGAACCGGAGTACTCCGGCTTTGCGCTGGCGATGGCCGCATCGCAAAGGCGTTGAAAAACGCGACCGCTTCGTGAACACCAGTCGCCGGGGTTTCGCATCACGTCCGCGCGGCCTCGGCGAGGTCCTGCAGGATGATCTGCGCCAGACGCTCCACGGCCGGCGCCGGCCTGGCTTCGGCGCGGTACAGGGCCAGCCCGAGCGCGGGCAGGGCTGGCAGGCCGGCTTCCTTCGGGGTCAGCGCGCGCACGCCCGCGGGCAGGCCGAGCGGCGTGCGTACGCTCATGCCCAGGCCCGCCGTCACGGCCGCCCAGTTGCCGGCGAGGCTGGCGCTGCTGAAGGCGATACGCCAGGAGATGCCCGCGCGGTCGAGTGCGGCGGTCGTCGCGCTGCGCACCAGGCAGGGCGGATCGAGCAGGACCAGCGGCAACGGCTCGCCGCGCTTGCGTCGCACGACGGGCAGGTTCGCCGGCCCGATCCAGCGCATCGGCAGGCGGGCGATGCGCTCGGCGCGGGAGTGGCTCGCGTCGGTCTGCCACGCGAGCGCGAGGTCGAGCCCTCCCTTGGCGATGCCTGCCATCAACTCGGCATTGCGTGCGATGCGCGCCTCGACCCGCAGCTTCGGGTGCGCGCGTGCGAAGCGGCCGAGCACCGCCGGCAGCAGGTGCTCGCCGAAGTCCTCCTGCAGCCCGAGCCGGACGCGGCCTTCCAGTTGCACGCCGCGCACCGCGGCGGCGGCTTCGTCGTTGAGATCCAGCAGGCGACGGGCGTAGCCGAGCATCGTCTCGCCCGTCTCGGTGAGCGCGAGTCCGCGGCCGGCCTTGCGCAGCAGGGGTGCGCCCGCCTGCTCCTCCAGCTTCTTCAGTTGCGCGCTGACCGCGGAGGTCGAGCGATTCAGGCGTTCGGCAGCCTGCGCGAAGCTGCCCAGTTCGACCCCCAACGCGAAGCTGCGCAGCACGTCGATGTCGAAGGTGGTGGTGCGGGGCATCGGACGATCCCGTTTTGGTGGGCGAACGGTCCGGAAGATTTCGATTTTCCGGATGGCGGCAGGTGGCTACCGTAAACCCGTTCCCCCGCACGATCAACGAGGAAGCCGATGGCCCATGATCCCCACTATGCCGCCCGCAGCATCGGCGACATCGCACCGAAGCTCGCCCAGCTCACCGACGAAGTGCTGTTCGCCGACGTCTGGGCGCGACCGCAGCTTTCACCACGCGAGCGCAGCCTGGCCACCGTGTCGGCGCTGGTCGCCCTGAACCGCACGGCGCAACTGCCGTTCCACCTGCGTCGCGCCCGCGACAATGGACTGGCCGATGGCGAGCTGGTCGAACTGATCACGCACCTCGCTTTCTACGGCGGTTGGCCGGTGTCTTTTTCGGCGCTGGAAACGCTGCGCGAGCTGGACCGCTGAGGCCGCCATGCTCGCCATGCAATACAGCATCACGCTGCCGGCCGATTACGACATGGGCATCATCCGCCGCCGCATCGAAACCAAGGGACCGCTGCTGGACGGCTTTCCCGGGCTCGCGTTCAAGGCGTATCTCAGTGCCGAGCGCGGCGACGCCACGCTACCGAGCGAGGAGAACCTGTACGCGCCCTTCTACCTGTGGCGCGACAACGAGGGCATGAATGCCTTTCTCGCGAGCGCGGGCTTCGCCGCACTGGCGCGGGATTTCGGATGGCCATCGGTGCATGTCTGGTCGGTGTGGCAGGCGCGGACCCTGGAGGCGCTGGCCGGCGCCGCGTGCGCCTCGCGGGAGATCGTCCGGCTGCCGCCCCATCCGGCGCTGGGCGACCGCCTCCGGCGCGAGGAGGAGGCGATGGATGCCGAGCTGGCCGAGGGCGCCCTGGCCGTGGTCTGCGCCTATGAGCCGGCCGACTGGACGCTGCTGCGCTTCTGCCTGTGGCCGGAGCTGCGTGGCGACCTGGCCCGCAGCGGCCGGCAGTTGTATCGCGTCGGGCACGTCTCGACCTCCACCCACTGACTCCGCAGGAAACGCCATGCCTCTCGTCCGCATCGACCTTCGCCGCGGCAAGCCCGCGGCTTACCTCGCCGCCCTGCGCAACGGCGTCTATGAAGCGCTGCGCGAAACCTTCGAGGTGCCCGAGAACGACCGCTTCATCCTCGTCAATCAACACGTCGCGGAGGAATTCGACTGCGACCCCGGTTATCTGGGCATCGCGCGCGGCGAAGACCTGGTGATCGTGCAGATCTTCTGCGCGAACACGCGCGGCGTCACCCAGAAGAAGGCGCTGTACCGATGCATCGCCGCAAAGCTCGCGGCCGACCCCGGTCTCCGGCCCGGGGACCTCTTCATCAACCTGGTCGAAACGGCAAGGGAAAACTGGTCGTTCGGGCACGGCATCGCGCAGTACGTCGAGGCCGCTGTTCCGCCACGATGAGGCAGGAGGCGGGAAGCGGCGGCTTCGCCGCTCCTGCGCGCGGACCTCGTCAGGGAAGCTCGATCGTCGGGTGCGTGGCGATGAAGGACTGCAGGAAGGCCTGGCGGGCCGCGCCGGTGTCGCGGATGGTGCGGGTGTCGACGTCGATGCGCTGCCGCGGCACCGGGCCGTCCGCTTTGCTCACCGCCGGCCAGGCGGGCAGGCCGGGACCGTTCGGGTTGCCGGTCTTGATGAAGCGCTCGACGTAGCCCTCCATGACGTGCGAGACCGCGTGGTCGGCGGGCGTCCAGTCATACACCGGGTTGCTGTCCAGGTTGCCGAGCGCATACTCGATCTCGCCGCTGTGCACGGCGCCCGGGTCGGGCTGCTCGCCGGGCAGCGGATGGCGCTTGGCCGGGCGCGGCCGGGCGAACAGGTAGAAGTACACCGGCGCGTCGGCAGTGTGTCTTTGCAAATCCATCCAGCGCCAGGTGCTGTGCGCGATGAACAGGTCGCCGGCCAGCTCGCTGGCCGAGCGTTCGACCTGCGCGCGATCGCGGCCGGGATACAGCGCCAGCGCCCGTCCGGCCTGGTTGCCGAACAGCCGCGCGAGGGCCGCGCGGTAGTTCGCCGGCGTCGGCGGCAGCTTGTCGAGCAGGTTCGGGTAGAAGCCCTCCTGGGTGTTGCTGCCCAGCAGCAGCGGCACGCCCGCCTGGTCGCCGCGCGCGAAGGTGGCGGCGGGCGGCTCGGTGAGGAACAGGCCGTCGATATCCGGCCCGACGTCCGGCGCCGGCTCGGCGCTGGCCGCGAGCAGGGCGGTTGCGGGCATCGCGCGCAGCGCCACGAGCGTCGTGGCGCCGGCCTTGCGCATGAACGCGGCTCCCTGCGTCTGCGCCTCGACCTGGGTTTGCGGGGCGATCGGCGCAATCAGTGCGCCGCTCTCGCCGATCGCGCCGGCGATCAGTCCGCGCGACAGCGGCGAGGCCATGTGCGCGCTGACCGAAATGGAGCCGGCCGATTCGCCGCCGATGGTGATCCGCCGCGGGTCGCCGCCGAAGCGGACGATGTTGGCCCTGACCCAGCGCAGCGCGGCGTTCTGGTCGAGCAGGCCGTAGTTGCCGCTCGCGTGCGCGGGCGATTCCTCGGCGAGCGCGGGCAGGGCCAGGAAGCCGAACACGCCAAGGCGGTAGTTGACCGTCACGGTGACGATGCCGCGGCTGGCCAGGCTGGCGCCGTCGTAGCGGTTCTCCGAGCCATCGCCGCCGGCGAAGCCGCCGCCGTAGAAGTAGACGAGCACGGGCAACGCCGCATGCGCATCGCCGGCGGGCGTCCACACGTTGAGATACAGGCAGTCCTCGCCCATGCCGTCGGAGCGGAACACCATGTCGCCGAACAGCGGCAACTGCATGCAGCGTGGCGCGAAGCGCGTTGCCTGCCGCACGCCTTGCCACGAGGCCGGCGGTTGCGGCGGCTTCCAGCGCAACGGCCCCAGCGGCGGCGCCGCGTAGGGGATGCCCTGGAACTCCCGCAGCACGGTACCGTCCAGACGTGCCAGCTTGCCCTCGAGCGTGCCCTGGTCGACCGTCACCCGCGGCGGTGCGTCGGCGCCGTGCGCCGCGGGCAGGGCGATCGGGCTGGCCAGGGCGAGCAGCGCGCCGAGCATGAGGCGCGTTCCGTGGAAGGGGAGAACGGATCGACGGTCGGCGCGGTTCATGGGGCTCCTCGCTTTTTCCAGGAATGCCGGGGGACGGAATGCCCTGCGGGTACCGGATCGTGGCGGCGCTGGCGAAGCACCCGCCGGATACGCTTTCTGCGGGACGGACCGCACGGCTACTCTCCCGTCCCGGCGATTCCGCATCGTAGGACTTTATGCGCCCTTTGCGCCGGGAAAGACGTTGGATGGCGGTGGCCGGCGCAGTGGCCTGCCTGTTGGGGGCCGTTGCGGCCTACCTGGCATTGCAGCGCGAGCTGGGGGCCAAGTTCCACGGCGGCGTGCTGGACGAGGATCGGGCGTGGGTGTTCTGGCACGACGTCCGGGTGGCGGCGGTGGCATTCGCCGTCATGGCGTCGGCGATTTTCGCTGCGTTCGGCCTGATGCCGGTCCTGTTGCATCGCCTGCTGCGCGGCGCACGCGGATAGCCGGCTCCAGCCGTCGCTGTCGATCATCCCCTGGCGCCTTCCCGCTTGGCTGGATCGATCCGGGGCCCGCTTCCCCGGCCCGAAAGCGTGCAACACTTGCGCGCCGCATCGGCACCGGTAATCGGCAGCAGCCCAGGGCTGGAGTGGACCATGGTCGGTTGGACACGCAGGCAGCTGATGGTGGCGCTGGTGGTCCTGGTCGCCGTGGCCGTGCTGGTGCCTGTACTGCTGAGCCTGGAGCTGGCGCAGCGCCAGGCCCGCGCCGAGCTGGCCCGGCGCGCGGCGTTCTATGCGGCGGACGTGCTGCGCCGGACCGAGGCGACGGGCGACCAGATGGTCGCCGCCTTCGCGCGGCTCGGGCGTATTCCCGAAGCGGAGAGGTGCGGCGCGGCAGGACTCGCGCTCATGCGGGATCTCGACGCGCAATCGCAGTACCTGCAGATGCTCGGCGTCGCCCGCGACGGCGCGCTGGTGTGTTCGTCCTATGGCCTCCACGTCCCGGCGATTCCCCTGGGGCCGGTGGACTACCTGGCCAGCACCGGCTTCAGCCTGCGCCGTGACGTGAGCTTCCCGTTTGCCCCGGGTGCGCGCCTGGCCGTGTTCCAGCAGGGTCCGTTCGTGGCGCTCGTGCATTCGGCGTTGCCGGTGGATACCACCGTGGCCGATCCGGGCACCGCGCTGGCCGTCGTCGGGGTGAACCGGCAACTGGTGTTCGCCCAGCGCGGTGCCATCGATCCCCAATGGCTGCAGGACCTGGGACGCCTCGCGCCGGGCGCTTCGGTGGCGCAGGTCGTCGCGGGCCGGGCGATCGCGCGCATGCGCTCCCGCCGCTTTCCCGAGGTCGCGGTGCTGGCCGCGCTGGATGCACGCGCGACGGACGGCGTCACCGACCGCGAGGTCTGGGTGCTGGTGCCGATCGGGTTTGCCATAGGCGCGTTGCTGGCATGGGTGCTGGTGCGACTGGCCCGCATCCAGGCCAGTGCGGCGGCGGCGATACGCGCGGGTCTGCGCCATGGCGAGTTTTTCCTCGCGTACCAGCCCATCGTGCGGCTCGCCGATGGGCGGTGGGTGGGCGTCGAGGCATTGCTTCGCTGGCGCCGTGACGACGGGCGGCTGGTGGCTCCCAGCCTGTTCATTCCGATCGCCGAGGAAAGCGATCTGATCTGCGCCCTCACGACGCGGCTGGTCGGCCTGGTCGAGCCCATGCTGAAGGAGTTCGCGGCGCAGCAGGATTTCTTCGTCGCACTCAATCTCTCGCCCAGGGACCTGCACGCCGCCGGAACGCTCGACCTTCTGTGCGGACTGATCGAGCGCACGGGTGCGAGGTCGGAGCAGCTGCATCTGGAGATCACCGAGCGTGCCTTCGCGGACACCGCGGAGGCGCGCTCGATGGTCCGACGCCTGCGCGAACTCGGTTTCCACGTCGCCATCGACGACTTCGGAACGGGGTATTCGAGCCTGTCGGAACTGACCAGCTTCGAGCTGGATGCGATCAAGATCGACAAGGCCTTCGTCGACACGATCGGCAGCGATGCGGTCACCAGCCACATCGCTTTCCACATCGTGGAAATGGCCCACAAGCTGTCGCTCGACCTGGTGGCCGAAGGCATCGAGCACGAGCCGCAGGCCGACATGCTGCGGGCCTGGGGCGTGGCATGGGGTCAGGGCTGGCTGTTCTCGCCGCCGCTGTCGCTCGAGCAACTGCGCGAAGGCATGCGCCGTGGCGGGAAAGGGGCGGGAGGAAGCTAGACCGCGGCGAACGGGCCCGCGAAAACGCGGGGTGCAGTCAATCGGGCTGCGAACGGAAAAAAGGAAGGCGGGCTCGCGCCCGCCTTCGTCCGGATGCCCAACCGGGTGGTCGCTAGTTGCCCTTGCCGTGTGGCTCGAAGTCCACGGCCGCCTCCACCGCTGCTGCCGAATCCACGATGCCCGCGCCGATCGAGTACTTGCCCTTGGCCCGGATCATCGGCTCGTACGCGGTGTCCCGCAGCACCTGCAGCACCTGCGCAGGTTTGAGCAACGGCAGGTGCAGGGCCTTGCGCGCGCTCTGCATCAGCGCCACGGTGCCGGTCACGTGCGGTGCCGCCTGCGAGGTGCCGGCAAAGCCGCCGTAAGTGGTGCCCACGGGCACCGGGGTGGTGGTGCCGTTGTTGAGCGCCTGCCAGACGAAGCCGTCGTAGGAGACCACGCCGGTGTTCGGGTCGTCGTCCTGGTAGACGCCGCCGCCGGGCGCGGCGATTTCCACCGCATGGCCCCAGTTGGAGTAGTAGGCCCGCTGGCTGGTGATGCCGGTGGAGGCGACGGTGACCACCCCGGGGCAGCCGGCCGGGGTGTACTTGGCCGCGTCGTCGCCGCTGTTGCCGGCCGAGACCACGACGGTGGCGCCCAGCGCGTTGGCCTTGGCCACCGCCTTGGCGGTCACGTCCTGCGGGTTGCAGCGGCCCGAGCCGCCGAGGCTGAGGTTGATCACCTGCGCCGGATGGAGATTGCGCGGCACGCCGACGACGTCGCCACCGGCGGCCCAGACGATCGCATCGGCGATGTCGCTGGTGTAGCCGCCGCAATGGCCGAGTACGCGTACCGGCAGCACGCTGGCATCGAAGGCGATGCCGGCCATGCCGGCGCCGTTGTTGGTCAGTTCCGCGCCGGCGGTGCTGGCCACGTGGGTGCCGTGCCACGAGCTGTTCTCGGGCGGGTTGTTGGCGTCGGTGCACTCGGACAGCCACGGCTCCGTGGTGGTCCAGTCGCCCAGGTCCCAGCCGCCGGGCACGCGGTCGTCGGTCGGGCGCCCGGACACGAAGGCGTCGGTGATGAAGTCGTAGCCCGCGTCGCCGAGGCTGGTGTTCACGTCCACGTGGCGGGTGATGCCGGTGTCCAGCACGGCGATCACGATGCCGGTGCCGTCGGCCAGGTCCCACGCGTCGTTGACGCGTGCGCCGCCGTGGTTGGCGTCGCCGAAGTAGGTGATGCTGCCGTCCGGTGCCTTCAGGTGCCACTGGTAGATCGGGTAGTAGCTGTCGCTGGGGGTGAAGGTGGCCGGCGCGAGGTTGTCCGGCGCGCGGAGGTCGCGGATCCGGTGCAGCATCACGTCCGGTGTCACGTAGGCCACCGCCGGGTCGGCGGCGATCTGGCGGACCAGGGCGGCCGCTTCGCTGCTGCCGAGCTTGCGCGAGGTGCGGACCAGGTCCGCCCCGGTGGCGAGCGTGCGCTGGAAGGACGCCTGTACCGCCGCGCCGCGGCCGGCCGCCGTGGCCCGATCGAGCCCCGCGCGGCTGATCGCCGCGCTCACGCCCTGCAGCGCGGCCGAGCGATTGCCACGCTCGGTGCTGCCGTCGCGATAGGTCACGATGAAGCGGTCGTACTGGCCACCGGGCGCCAGGCTGCTGAGGTCGAAGCGCGTGGTCGCCGGATCCTGCGGCGTGGCCGCCTGGGCGGAGAGAGACAGGGCAAGGGCGATGGAAGCGCCCAGCAGTGCCTTGATCGCGTAACGGTGTGTCATGCGGTGGTCCTCCGGTAGTGACGCCGCTCACGCGGCGCAAACGCAACGACGGCACCAGGTGGTGCCGCTTCGTCAAAGGAAACGCCAAGCGCCGGAGAGTCCCCGCCCCAGCCAAACCCCGCCGCGTTTTGCGCGCGGCGCCCTGCCGGGACACTAGCAGACGTTCGTGGGGGCGTCGTGAAAACTTGCGAAAGGGAGCCCCGGGTGGGTGCACGCCTTGTGCCGCCGGGAAAAACGAGCCGTAGGAAGTCGAAGGTCCCCGGTCGGGCTAGTTGGCTCGCGCGTGGCGCGCGACGAAATCGCCCGCCGGTTCGGGGTGGCCCAGGTGGTAGCCCTGGGCGTAGTCGCAGCCCATCGACGTCAGCAGCTCCTGCGTGGCCTGGTCTTCCACGCCTTCGGCGACCGTGGTCATGCCCATGTGGTGCGCCATGCGGATGATCGATTGCACCAGTTTGACGGTGCGCGGATCGCCGCGGAGGTCGCACACCAGCGAGCGGTCGATCTTCAGTTCCGAGGCCGGGAAGCGGCGCAGGTAGGCGATGGAGGCGTAGCCGGTGCCGAAGTCGTCGATGGCGATGCGCACGCCGCGATCGCGCATGCGCTGCATCGCCCGCGCGCTCGAGGCCAGGTCGTTCACCAGTGCGGTCTCGGTGATTTCCGCCACGACCACGCTGGGCGGCAGGTCCCAGATTTCCAGCACGTCCATCAACTGTTCCACCAGTCCGGGCCTGGCGAACACCCGCGGGGAGAAATTGATGGCGAAAGTGAGACCGGGGGCGCGCAGCATCGCGGCGTGGCGCAAGGTGGTACTGATGCTCCAGCGGGTCAGCGCCTGGATCAGGCCGCTCTTCTCGGCGAAACCGACGAAGCTGGCCGGCGAGACCAGGCCCAGCCGCGGGCTGGTCCAGCGCGCCAGCGACTCGACGCCGGCGATGGCACCCCGCTGCAGGTCCCACACCGGCTGGAAATACGTCAGCAGGCGGTTGGCTTCGATCGCCTCGCGCAACTCCTCGTAGACGATCTCGTCGTGCGCCTCGCGCGGCTCGTAGAGCACGCAAGATTCGCCGCGCGCATGCGCGTCGGCCAGCGCCAGCTCGGCGCGGCGGCACAGCAGGTCCGGCGTGTCGGCATGGCCCGGATGGAGCGCCACGCCCATTTCCGGACGTCCCTGCCACGGGTAGGGCAGGCCGTGCAGCGGCAGCTCGAAGGTCTGCAGCAGCCGCGCGGCGGCCAGCAACACGTGGTTGTGGCCGTGCAGCCCTGGCAGCACCAGCGCGAAGCTGTCTTCGCCGGCGGAGAACACGCGGTCGATCGGGCGCAGCGCTCCGCGGATCAGGTCCCGCGCACGCACGTGGGCTTCTTCGCCGATCGCGTAGCCGAAGCGCAGGCTGACCTCGCGCAGTCCCTCCACGCGCAGCATCATCACCGCCAGGTGGCCGTCGACCGCGGAGGCCGGCGACAACTGGCTTTCGATGGCGTCGAAGATGTCCGCGCGGTTCAGCATCACGCGCCCGGACTCATGCCACGAACAGGTCGGAGGTGTCGATCGGACATTCGCCCGGAGCAAGGCTGCGCACGATGTTGATCGCGGCGGGACCCTCGTGGTTCATCAGGTCGATCACCTGGAAATCGTTGACGCGCTGCTTCTGCGGCGTGCTCAGCAGCACGACACGCGGGCGCAGCCGGCGCGCCTGGTTCTGCGCCATGACGATGGCGATCTCGCCGGTGCTCAGCTCCACCAGCGATCCGGTGGGATAGACGCCCATGCACACCTGGAACTGTTCGACCAGTTCGGCCTGAAACAGCCGGTCGCGCTCGGCGTAGATGTGGCGCAGCGCGGTGTGGCGCGAGACGGCGCCACGGTACGGGCGCGGGCTGACCATCGCGTCGTAGGCGTCGACGATGCCCAGCATGCGACCGGGCAGCGGGATGTACGAGCCCACCAGGTGCTCCGGATAGCCGCTGCCATCGTAGTGCTCGTGGTGGTGGCGCACGATGTCGAGCACGTCCGGTTCGACGATCCGCGAGTTGGCGAGGATGTCGACGCCCTCCAGCACGTGCGAGCGCACCTGCTCCATCTCCTGCGCAGACAACGGGCCGGGGCGCTCCAGCAACTCGCGCGGCACGCGCGCCTTGCCGACGTCCATCAACAGGCCGCCGGCGGCCAGGCTGATGATGGTTTCCTCGGCGAAGCCCATGTGCCGGCCGAACGCGGCGGCCAGCGCACTGCAACTGACGGCGTGGCTGTAGCTGTAGCTGTCGTGGTCGCGCAGGCCTTCGACCCAGAAGAAGGCATCGGCGTTGCGCAACACGCTGGCGACCAGCGGGCGCACCGCGCTTTCCACGTGTTCGGCGGAAAGCTCGCGGCCGGACGTCACGTCCTCGAAAATCCGGTCCAGCATCGCGATGGCGTTGTCCAATGCCTCCTGCGCCTGCGGCACCTCGTTTTCGATCGGCATGGCGCTCGCGTAACGGGTCGCCGCGTTGAAGCGCTGGGCGGACACCTGCGAGCGGATGATCACCGACGCTTGCGGTTGCGGGTCGATGACCAGCCGCCGGGCGTCGACGTAGACGTGTTCGCAGTACGTGCGCAACGCCTCGATGTTGTCCATGCAGGTGAGTTCCACGCCCTGCAGCGGAAACGGGGTTTCTTCCCATGGCCGGTCGAGCCGGCACACGTACATGCCGACCTGCAGGTCGGCCACGTCCATGCGGCGTTCCTCCAGCTCGTAGGTCATGGGGTGCACCGTGGATGGCTGGCGATACACATGGTTCAGATGACTGCGGACGTCGTGGAATCGACGGGAATGGCCGGAGCCATGGGTCGTCTTCCTGCATCGGCGCCAGGCCGCTTTTCTTGAGCTGCAGAACGGGAGCCCGACCGAGCGGAGAACGCACGAAAAGGCATCGAAAAGGGGTGCGCCCGGTAACATGGCGGCCCTGCACCGTCACCCTGGCCCTTCCACATGCGCCTGAATTTCTCCGCCCGTCTGTTCGCCGGCATCCTCGGCCTGGTCGTCTCGTTGCCGTCGGCGGCGGGCGGGCAGGCGGCTCCGACCATCGGACAACAGCGCGAAGGGGTGCTGTTCTGGACCCAGGCGCAGCGCGAGGCGCGCTTCCCGCGGATGTACACGTTGTTCCCGAGCGATCGCGTCGCGCGCGGTGCGCACGTGCATGCCCTGCCGCAGGGTCGGCCGCTGGCCGTGGATGGCCGGGACGCGTCGGCCTGGCTCGCCGGCTACATGGACCGCTACCACATCGCCGGCGTGATGGTGCTGCAGGATGGCCATGTCCGCCTGCAGCGGTATGCGAAGGGCTTCGGGCCCGAACAGCGCTGGACATCGTTCTCGGTCGCCAAGTCGGTCACCTCGACCCTGCTCGGGATCGCCCTGCAGCAGGGCTACATCCGCAGCATGGACGACACGCTGGGCAGGTACATCCCGGAACTGCGCCATACCGCCTACGCCGAGGTCACGGTGCAGCAGTTGCTGACGATGACCTCCGGCGTGCGCTGGAACGAGGACTACGCCGACGCCAAGTCCGACGTGGCGCAGATGTACCTAGGCGCCTGCGTCGACGGCCGCGCGCATGTGCTCTCGTATCTGGCGAAACTGCCGCGCCAGTGGCCGGCCGGCACGCACTTCAACTACAACACCGCCGAGACCGACCTGCTCGGCATCCTGGTGCAGCGGGCCACGCACCGCTCGCTGGCAGCCTATCTCTCGCAGACGCTCTGGCAGCCCTACGGCATGGCCGCGGACGCGTACTGGATCAAGGACGAGTGCGACGGCAGCGACACCGGCGGCAGCGGCCTCTCGGCCACCCTGGGCGATTACGCGCGGCTGGGACAATTCATGCTCGAAGGCGGCCGCATCGACGGCAAGCCGATGATCGCCGACGCCTGGTTGCAGGGCGCCGTGCGCCAGCAGACCGGCGTCGACGAGCCGGACCGCGGCTATGGCTACCTGTGGTGGACCGATGAGGACGGCAGCTATGCGGCGATCGGCATCTTCGGTCAGCTCGTCTACGTCAACCCCGCGCGCAAGCTGGTGATCGCCCAGGTGGGAGCGTGGCCGCAGGCCACCAGCAAGGAGCTGATGGCGGCGCGACGTGCGTTCGTCGCCGCGATCAAGCGTGCCGTGGATCGCGAACACGCACGGCCGTTACCGTGAAACGCCGTGCGCCTTCTCAGTGCTTCAGCGCCCGCTCGACGTCCTTGGCCATGACGCCCACGCGGTCCACCGCGGCGCGCAGCTCCTCCATGCTGACGTGCCATTTGTCGGCCCAGTAGCGGGCCTCGTAGTCCTCGTTCACGTTGACGCGCGTGCGGTCGGCAGGTCCTCGGTTGTTCAGGTCGTCGCTCATGACAGGCTCCCGGTTGGCTGTCTGGACCCGTTGTGGCATCGGCGCGGTGAACGGTCAGTCGAACTCCGGTAGTCGCACGCGTGTGCCGTTCAGCAATGCCGGAGCGTTCGTTCAATCGCCGCGGGTGATGTCGGCCACCTGCGGCCGGGCGATCCGCAGGTAGTCGTCGACCGCCAGGACGATGGAACGGTCGAGCCGGCCGGCGTTGAACGCGATCTCGAGGTTGGACGAAAACAGCGCCGGGTCGGCGATCAGTCGGATGCCCGGCGAAAGGGCGAACGGCGGGACGGCGCCCATCACGCAACCGGTCAGTTCCTGCGCGAGTGCAGGATCGGCCAGCGTCGCCTTCTTCGCGCCGATGGCTTCGCCGAGCTTCCTGAAGTCGAGCCTGGCCGGACCCGGGAGCACCGCGAGCACCGGCGCGGGCGCGGCTCCCTTGACGACGCAGAGCATGGCCTTGGCCCCTTGCTCCGGCCGCGTTCCACGGATGCGCGCGACGGCCTCGGATTGTCCCTCGGCCGGGTGTTCGAGGACGCGGAAGCTGGCGTTTCCGGCATCCAGCAGGCTCACCAGTTGGTCGAAGACCGGCGCCTGATCTTGCGCATCCCGATCCGTGATGGTCATGCACGCTCCTGTCGTAGTCCCAGGCCAGCGTCCGACCATAGCAAAGTGCCGAGGGTGCGCCTTTTCGTTCTCAGCATCGATGGATCGCTGGACCCCCGCGGCAGCAGGAGCACGGCTATGGCACGATGGGCGAATGCGATCGAACCACGGCGCAACACGTGTTCCACCGTCCCGGACCCGCTTCGACCTCGGTCTCGGCTACCCGCAATGGCAAGGATCGGGACGGCACGAAAACCTGCCGCGTGGTGCCGCCGCGGCGGCCGCCGTTGTCGGGCGCTACGCGCCGCTGGTGCATGTGCCGTCGGGCGGCGAAGGTACGGAAGCCGCCTATGGCGTCCGATGCTGGGATGCGATCTTCAAGCAGTTCCACGGCGCCCGTGACATCCTCGCGCGATCCGGTGCACGGCGCGTGCTCACCGCCGGCGGTGACTGCGCGGTGGACGTGGCGGTCATCGCTTATCTCAACGGCCTGCATCCGGGACTGCGCGTGATCTGGATCGACGCCCATCCCGACGCGAACACGCCCGAAACGTCCCCCAGCGGCAACTTCCATGGCATGCCCGTGGGCGCGATCCTCGGGCGCGGCCCCGGACCGATGCGCCCCTTGCTGGGCGCGCCGGTCGATCCCCGCCGCTTTCATTACTTCGGCATCCAGGTCGGCGACGAAGGCGACCGGGCGCTGCAGCGCGAACTCGGTCTGCAGCCGCTGGATCTGCAGTCGCCCATCGATGGCCCCGTCCATATTCATTTCGACCTGGACGTGCTCGATTCGCGCGAATTCCCTTTCGTCGCCTACCCCGATGGCAAACTCGGGCTCGACGATGCGATCGGCCTGGTCCGCCGTATCGCGCGGGAGGCCGATCTGGTCGGATTCACGGTCACCGAATTCGCCCCCGCCGATGACGATGAGGCGCGCGTGGGCAGCGAAGTGATCGCGAGGCTGTGCGATGCGGCGGTCGATCCATGAGCTGAAGGAGTACCAGAGCGGACGCCGATGCGGCCCATCGCATCCACGTGCCGAGGCATCATTCCACCGTTGCGATGCCCCAGGTCACGATCCATCGCACTCAACCGGAAGCGTCGTACATCTTCGAGAACATCCATGCCCGAAACCGACTACCTCCTGGAAAACCGCAAGGCCGAAGCCGCGCAGCGTTTCGCGGCACTGTCGGCGTTGTTCGACCCGGCCACGCTTCGCCAGTTCGACGCCTGCGGCATGGCCGAGGGATGGCGGTGCTGGGAAGTGGGTGCCGGGGGATCGGCGCTGGTGCGGGCGATCGCGGGTCGCGTCGGGCATGCCGGGCACGTGCTGGCGACCGACATCGATGCGTCGTGGACGAAGGAGGCGGCCTCCGCGAACGTGGACATCCGCATCCACGACGTGGCGCTCGATCCGCCGCCTGGCGAAGCCTTCGACCTGGTGCACGCCCGGCTGGTGCTGGTCCACGTGCCAGAGCGGGAGCGCGCCCTGCGCAACATGGTTTCGGCCCTGAAGCCCGGCGGCTGGCTGGTGGTCGAGGACGCCGATCCCGCGCTGCAGCCCCTGAGCTGCATCGATGTCCATGGTCCCGAGCAGGAGCTCGCCAACAGGATCCGGCAGGGATTCCGGGCCTTGTTGTCGAGCCGCGGCGCCGACCTCGGCTTCGGCCGGACGTTGCCGCGCCTGTTCCGCCAGGCGGGCATGGCGGAGATCGCGGCCGAGGCGTATTTCCCAATCACCTTGCCCGAGTGCGCGCCGCTGGAAGTGGCCACGATAGCGATGATCCGGGACGACCTGCTCGGCCATGGCATCGCCACGGCCGAGGAGATCGAACGTCACCTGCGGAACGTGCGCGCCGGCGTGCTGGATCTTTCGCAACCGCCGATGATTTCCGTTCGCGGGCGCAAGCCACGGTAGTCATCGCCGATCGCGGACGCCGGGGCGTCGGCAGCAGTGGCGAGGCCAGGTCCCGGCGCTTTCCGGACGGCAAAAGGCGCCCAGACGATTTCGATCACTCTTTGACGATGCGGTCCGGCGCGACGCCCGTCACAGACGCTCCCATGGTTGGGCGCCTGGTTGTTTGGGCATACTTCCCGTCGGCCACGAAGGCCGGAACCAGGGGAAAACGCGATGAGGAAGTTCATGACGGCCGCGCTGCTGGCGTTTGGCATGTTGCAGGCTGCGCAGGCGGCCGACGCGGTGCATGTGCAGAGGCCGGTGCCTTTCAACGAGGACGCTGACGTGCCCGGCGCCGTCAAGCGCGAATGCAAACTGGACGAGCAGCTCGCCGATTTCGTGGCGCAGTACGCGCGCGAGAAGGGAATGACGGTGGAGTTCGCGCCACAGGTCACCGCGACCACGCCCGGCCAGGCGCTGGTGATGGAGATCACCGACGTGGTGTCGGAAGGCAATGCGTTCCTCGGCCACCACAAGTCGGTGACGGTGAAGGGCAAGCTCTACCGCGATGGCCAGCTCGCCGGCAGCTTCAAGGGGCGGCGCAATTCGATGGGCGGAGCGTTCGGCGGCTTCAAGGGCTCCTGCTCGGTGCTCGGCCGCTCGGTCAAGGCGCTGGGCGAGGACATTGCGGGATGGCTGGCTGCGCCGACCGAGGGCGCGCAACTGGGCGACCTGGAATAACGGGAGCGACCGCACGGAACTTGACCCATCAGGTTCGCGGTCGACTTGCCCGAAGGCCTCGGCCGGTGCAGGCAAGTCGTGGGCGGCAGTTTGCCGCCCATTCGTTCGAGGCCGCGAACGTCAAGTTCGCCTGCCTGGCATGCGCCTACAGCGCCCCGGTGATCTGCGCGGGCGCCACGGCGCGACCATAGAACCATCCCTGCGCGAGGTCGCATCCGATCTTTCCCAGGAACGCAGCCTGGCGGTCGCTCTCCACGCCCTCGGCCACGACGGTGAGGTTCAGCGCGTGGCTCATGGCGACGATCGCACCGATCACCTCCACCGCAGCCGAGTCCTCGGGGGCGCCGTCCAGGAAGCTCTTGTCGATCTTGACCACCGTGACCGGCAGGTGCCGCAGGTAGGCGAGCGAGGAGTAGCCCGTACCGAAGTCGTCGATGGCGATGCGTACGCCCAGCGCGCGGATGGCTTCCAGCGTGGCGCCGATCTGCGCTTCGCTGCCGACCAGCGCGCTCTCCGTGATTTCCAGTTCCAGCAGGTCCCCCGGCAGCTTCGCTTGCGCCAGGGCGGTCTGCACCGCCGAAACGAGTCCGGGGCTGGTCAACTGGCGGGCGGAGAGGTTGACGGCCATGCGCAGCGTGGGCGCGCCGCCGGCAAGCCAACTGGCCAGTTGCTGGCAGGCGGTGCGCATGACCCATTCGCCCAGTTCCTCGATCAGCCCCAGTTCCTCGGCGCACGGGATGAACTCGGACGGCGGCACCAGTTCGCCGCCCCGGCGCCAGCGCAGCAGGGCTTCGACGGCCTTGATCCGCCCGGATCGCAGGCAGTGCTGCGGTTGGTAGTGCAGTTCGAATTCCTCACGCTGCATCGCGTGGCGGATGGAGGCGCCCATGGTGACGAAGTGGCTCGCCTGCGCGCTCAGGCTCGCGCGGTAGAAGCTGATCGCGTTGCGCCCGTCCTGCTTGGCGCGTGACATTGCCGCGTCGGCGTTCTTCAGCAGCGTCACGCCGTCCTCCCCGTCATGCGGATACAGGCTCACGCCCACGCTCGCGCTGAGGAACACCTCCTCGCCCTGGAGCACGATGCCCTGGGCGATCGCCTGGCGCGCCTGTTCGGCCAGGGCGGTGACCTGGCTGACTTCGGCCGAGCGCAGGATCAGCACGAAGTCGTCGCCGCCGAGCCGGGCGACCGTGTCGATCGGTCCGGCCAGGGCCTGCAGCCGCTCGGCCATCTGCTGCAGCAACTGGTCGGCCAGCGGGTGGCCGAAGCGATCGTTGATGCGCTTGAAGTTGTCCAGGTTGACCAGCAGGACGGACAGCGCGATGCCGGGCTGCGCCAGGGCATGGTTGATGCGGTCCAGCAGCAGGTGCCGGTTCGGCAGGCGGGTGAGCGGATCGTAGTGGGCCAGGAACCGCAGGTCGCGCGTGCGCTTCTTGACCGCCCGCCGCAGCGAATGGACCCAGGCCAGCAGCAGCACGCCGACGAGCGCCAGCGCCGACGCGACCGTCTTGAAGAGGCCGGCGTAACCGGTCAGGTCGACGCGCTGGCCCATCCATTTGTCGTGCAGTTGCTGGCGTTCCTGCGAGGTGATCTTCGCCATGCCCTGCTGGACCAGCGCCAGGGTCGCCGCATCGCCCTTGCGGACGCCACGGCGGAAGCGGTCGGTGTAGAAGTCGAACGCCTTCACGAACTCGTCCTGGGCGTGCAGCCGGTAGAGGTAGTACTCGGCTGGCGAGCGGTCCATGCAGAAGATGCGGATGTCCCCGGCGCGCGCGGCGTTGATGATGTCGGCATAGCCGGTGTATTCGCGCATGCTCGACACGCCCGCCTGGTGCAACCGTTCCACGCAGGCATCGCCGCGCTGGACGCCGACCACGAAGCCCCTCAGGCCGGAGGCATCGGCGATGCCGGTCAGGTCGCGGTCGGCGTAGATGTCCGTTTCGACGGTGGCGAAGGAGCGCGTGAAATCCAGCCGGGCCGCGCGCTCGGGCGTGCGGAAGATCATGTCGATGACGTCGGCCTGGCCGGACCGGATGCGCTGCTGGGCGTCGGCCCAGTTGGTCGCCGTCAGTTCCACCTTGACGCCGGTTTTGCTCTCCCAGAGCTTCCATTCATCGACCACGTAGCCTTGCGGCTTGCCGTCGGGGCCGATGAACAGATAGGGCGGATAGTTGTTGTCGCCGACGACCCGCAGCGTCTTGCCGGCAACGGCGGCGAGCGGCAGGCAAAGCGCCAGTGCGAACACCGCGAACGTGGGCATTCTGGCCATGCTTCCCCCTCGTCCCTGATCCCGGCCAGAGTTAACCCACGAGCGGCTGCGGGTCAACCACAATCCGGCGGGCGAAGCGGACGCCGCCTTTCCCGGCAGGGCGGGCGTGCAGTGGCCGCGGGGCTCGCCAGGGACGCTGCCGCCAGCGACGCCGTTTCTTCCGGTTTCACTCTCCGCTGATAGCGCGGGACTATGCTGCTCTGACCCGCGGCGTACACCGCTCAACCGGAGGTGTGTCATGGCTACGAAATGGCTTCGTCTGGCACCGGCGCTCTTGTTTGCGATCGCCTCGCCACTGGCGGCTCATCCGAAGACAAGTGGCGCCGTGGCCAAGCAGGTCAGCACGGCCGCCGCCCACGCCGGCATGGCGCTCGGCGCGGCGGACCTGAAGATGGCGCACGCGCACCTGCAGCACGTCGTCAACTGCCTGGTCGGACCGTCCGGCGCGGGCTACGACGCCCAGCAGGAAGATCCATGCAAGGGCATGGGCCAGGGCGCGATGGTCGACGCCAAGGGCGATAGCGCGCGTGAGTCGCAGTTGCAGGCTGCGCTGATGCAGGCCCAGCAGGGCGTGAAGGCCACGACGGTCGACGAGGCCCACGCCGACGCGAAAAGGGCCATGGACACCCTTCAGGCGCATTAGCGGCACGCACCGGATGCGTGGGACGAGCCAGGGCAGGTATGGTGGCGGGTGAACGGTGCGGGTGACGCGGACTGGCATTTACGTCTCGCGCCCGCCGGCCCGCCCGAACGGAGCCCGTCATGCCCGCAAGATGGATCGCCTGCCTGTCGTTCCTGCTCGCCTGCGCCGCAGCGCAGGCGGGCGAGCCCGTCGCCACCGTGCGCGTCGCCTTCGATCGCGACGGCATTACCGCCACGCGGGTCCACGGCCTGGCCGACAAGGCCACCGGCCGCAAGGTCACCGCGGGCGACCCGGTGCGCATCGCCTCGATTTCCAAGCTGGTCACTACGCTGGGCGTGATGCGGCTGGTGGAGGCCGGCAAGCTCGACCTGGATGCGGACGTGTCCGGCCTGCTCGGCTGGCGGCTGCGCAACCCGGCCTTCCCGGATACGCCGATCACCCTGCGCCTGCTGCTGTCGCACCGTTCCAGCCTCACCGACGGCGCCGGCTACTGGCAGACGCCGCTGGGCGGCAGGCTGCGCGACATCGTGGAAGATCCGCACGCCTGGGACAGCGCGCATGCGCCGGGCACGTATTTCCGCTACACCAACCTCAACTTTCCGCTGGTGGCGCAGGTGATGGAACGCGCCACCGGCGAGCGCTTCGACAAGCTGATGGAGCGGCTGGTGCTGCGCCCGCTGGGCATCCACGGCTGCTTCAACTGGGACCGCTGCGACCCGGCCACCGCCGCCCGCGCCGTCGTGCTGTACGACCCCGACGGCAAGCCGGTGAAGGACGACAACCACGGCCGCAAGCCCGATTGCCCCGTGACGCCGGCCAGCGACGGCAGTTGCGACCTGTCGCGCTGGCGCGCCGGCGAGAACGGCGCGCTGTTCTCGCCACAGGGCGGCCTGCGCATTTCCGCCGATGGCCTGGTACGCATCGGCCGGCTGCTGCTGGGCAAGGGCACGCTCGACGGCAAGCGCTTCCTCGAGCCCGCCTCCCTCCAGGCGATGGTCACGCCGCAATGGACATACCGCCCCGGCAACGGTGAAACCTACGAGGAGGACACCGGCGACGTCGACAAGGGCTTCTTCTGCCGGTACGGCCTGGCGGTGCAGACGCTGGCCACGCCGGAGCAGGGATGTCGCGACGATCCGTTTGGCGACGGCGTGGCGCGCGTGGGCCATTCCGGTTCCGCCTACGGCCTGCAGGCCGGATTGTGGGTGGATCGCAAGAGCGGCACAGGTATGGTGTGGTTCGCCACCGGGATGCCGGACGAACGCGAAGGCGGGAAGTCGGCGTTCAGCGCGGTCGAGGAGGCGCTGGCGCACTAGGCCAGGGCCAAAGGGGGGGGAAGGGAATGCGAAAGACATCTGGCGCGATGCTGACGGTCATGTTGCTGGCGGGATGTGCTTCGAACGTGCATCCCGTGGTGAATCATCCGGCGGCCGCCGTGCGCGACGGCAGCAGCATGGACGACGCGATCGTCATCGATGCGGCGGACGAGCAGGAAGGCGTGAGGGCCGAGTACCGGTGGATCGCCGACCATTATCCGGGCTACACCCGCGGAAGCCAGGCGCTCCTGAGCGGCGGCGGGCACATGTACGACGCGATCGACTTCACGACCGCATCGGGAGAGCACGGGAAGGTGTACTTCGACATCACCGGGTTCTTCGGCAAGTTCTGAGCCGTCCGTACTCCGTTGATCCCTGCGATTGCGCCGCTTGCCCCCCGGCGATCGCGCGGGGCGAAGCGTCGGTGCATGGTGGCGGGCTCCTGGCCAGGAATCATCCATGTCCTCCATGACAAGCCTCTGGTTTGCCGGCCTCCTCGCCATCTCGTGGCAGGCGGGAACCGCAAGGCTCCAACAGTCGTTCGACCTGAGCGTTCCCGACACGCCGCACGCGACGAGGACCGATGCCGGCGAGCAGGTCTTCGAGGAACTGCACCTGACCAATTTCGCCGGGACGCCGCTGCGTCTCGCCCGCATCGACGTGGTGGATGCGCGCAGCGGGCGTGTGTGGGCGAGCTTCGCGGGCGATGCGCTGGCGGGACGGTTCGCCCTGATCGGTCCGCCGGGGCAGGCGTCGGGCGCCATCATCGCGCCTGGTCGCCGCGGCGTGGTCTATCTCGAATGGCCGACGCAGGGGCAGCACCCGCAGACGCTCGAGCACGTGGTGACCTATGCCGCGCTGTCCGGGGCGGCAACGGATACCGTGCGTGGCGGCCTTGCTGCCGTGTCGTACGACCTCGGGCCGCCGCTGGGACCGCCGCTCCGCGGAGGTCCGTGGGTGGCCATCCACGGCGCCGATTGGGCGCGCGGCCATCGCCGGGTCTTCAACACGGTCGACGGCAAGGCGCGCATCCCGGGACGCTTCGCCGTCGACTGGGTGCGCGTCGATGCGGCCGGCCATACGGTGCAGGGGGATCCGGACGTGCCACGCAACGCGCTGGGTTATGGCGCCGCCGTGCTGGCCGTCGCCGACGCCACCGTCGCCGCCGTGCGCGACACCATGGCCGAATCGCCGAGCGTGTCCGGCAATCCGAAGCACAGCCTGGACGAGGACGCCGGCAACTATGTGACGTTGCACCTCGACGACGGCCGGTACGTCTTCTACGAGCACCTGCGTCCCGGCAGCATCGAGGTCCAACCCGGCCAGCGGGTGCATCGGGGCGACGAACTCGGCGAGCTCGGCTTCACCGGTGCATCGACCGGGCCGCACCTGCACTTCCACGTGTCCGACGGACCGTCCACGGTCGGCTCGGAAGGCCGACCGTTCGTGCTCGAGGCCTTCGATCTGCTTGGACGCTACGAGGACATGGGCAGGCTCGGCAAGGCCGGCTGGACGCCGCGGCCAACGGGGGAGGCGGCCTCGCGTCGCGACGAATGGCCGGCGGAAAACGCGGTGGTCCGTTTTCCGGAATGAGCCGGGGACGGTTGCCGGAGAGGGCTGCGGCCGCCTGGCGACGCGTGCATGACCTCGCAGGTCATGGCGCCCGTGGTCCGCTGCTGCGGAAAATCGGCTTCCCCTCCCACAAGGCTTTCCCATGCGCCCGATCGTGCTGGTTTCGGCAATGCTCCTGTGTCTCGGTACCGCGCAGGCTTCGGCCCGCGCGCCCGCTCCGGCTCCCACGCGGCTCGACCACATCCTGCTGTGGGGGCGTGGCATCGACGAGGCGACCTCGGTGATGGCGGTCAAGCTCGGCTTCCAGGTGCGGCCGGGGCGCGATCCCGGCGGCGTCGCCAACCGGTACGTGCGTTTCGCCGACGGCAGCTTCGTCGAGCTGCTGGGCATCACCCGTCCGAATCCCGCCTTCGACCCGGGCATGAAGGAAGACCAGCAGGCGCTCAAGGGCGGGCCGGGATCGCGCACGTTCGGCTTCCGCTCGGCGGCGCTCGACGCGGTGTATGGCAGGCTCAAGGGGCTGCACTACGCGGTCACGCCCTTCTTCACCGGCCCCGATGGCGCGAAGCCGGGCTGGCGGTTGTTCGCGTTCGACCGCGCGCCGCTGTCGAGCAACACCTTCTTCATCGACTACGCCGCCGACTACGCGCCCGACCAGTTCGATCCGGGCAACGCCGGCGACTACCGTGTGACGCGCGAGCACCCCAACGGCGCGCGCGAGCTGTCGTCGATCTGGCTGGTGTCGGGCGATGCGGAAGCGGACCGCAGGCAGCTCGAGAAGATGGGTTTCGGCAACGCGGTCCCGGTGAAGCTGCCCCAGCTCGGCGCTGCGGGTTTCTGCGTGCCGGTCGGACCGACGGCGCTGCTTGCGCTGCAGCCGGACGGCAACGGCATCGCCGCGGAAACCCTGGCCAGCGGCGGTCCGCGCGTCCTGGGCGTGAGCTTCGGCGTGGCCGACCTGGGGCGGGCGCAGCGCTGGGTCGAGCGCGGCTACGAACGCAGGCTGGCGACCTATCGCGGCCTGTCCGGCGAATCCGTCCTCGCGCCGACGCGGGACGACCTGGGCCTGTCGATCGAGTTCCACGCGATCGTGCCGGGCAGGGCGCCGTGCGCCGGCGCGAACGGCTAGATCGGGCCGCCTCGCCGCCGCGGCCTATCGGGCGAGCACCACGTGCGTGGCCAGCTCGGTGGCGGCGTGCTCGACCACCCTGAATCCCATGGCGTGCAGGTCCAGCCCGGCGAACATCGCTTCACCACGGCCGAGCACGACGGGCGAAATGGCGAAGTGCAGTTCGTCGACCAGGCCTGCTTCGAGGTACTGGCGCACGGTGCTCACGCCGCCACCGATCTTGACGTCCCCGTCGCCCGCGGCGGCGCGCGCCTGCTCCAGCGCCGCCCCGATGCCGTCGGTGACGAAGTGGAACGTGGTGCCACCCTCCATCACGAGCGGCTCGCGCGGATGGTGGGTGAGCACGAAGGTGGGCGCGTGGTAGGGCGGGTTGTCGCCCCACCAGCCTTTCCATGACTCGTCCGGCCACGCGCCACGGACGGGGCCGAACATGTTGCGCCCCAGGATGAAGGCGCCGAAGCCGGCCATCGACCGCGCGGCGTAGGTTTCGTCCACGCCCTCCGATCCGTCGGCCAGCCCCTGCATTGCGCGGAAGGTGCGGGTGCCGAAGAACCACCGGAACGGCTCCGGGCCGCGCTTGCCGAGCGGGTCGTGCAGGCTTTGCTCGACCCCGGCGCCAAAGCCGTCGATCGAGAGGGAGAAACCGGCGACGCGAACCTTGCCCATGGCATGCCTCCTGGAATGGCGCTTGAGGTTAACCTGACGTCGTACGATCCGCTGCCGATTCGACGGCGGTAAGCCCGCCACACCGAATTCCCATGATCATCTCGCCAGGCCATCTCGACGATCCACGCGTCATCGCGCTTCTGCGCCTCCATCTGGAGAGCATGCACGTGCACTCTCCGCCGGGCACCGTCCACGCCCTGGACCTTTCCGCACTGAAGCGGCCCGAGGTGACGTTCTTTACCGCCTGGGACGGCGGGGAACTGCTTGGATGCGGCGCGTTGCGCGAGCTGTCCGCTGGCCACGGCGAGATCAAGTCGATGCGCACCGCTCCCGCGCACGTGCGCAAGGGGGTGGCGGCGGCGTTGGTGCGGCACATCCTCGAAGAGGCCAGCCGGCGCGGCTACCGCAGGGTCAGCCTGGAAACCGGTTCGGGCGACGCCTTCGACGGCGCGATCGCGCTGTATGGCAAGTTCGGTTTCGTCAGGGGCGAGGCCTTCGGCGGCTACGTCGCCACCGACTTCAACCAGTTCTTCCATCTCGACCTGCACGCAACGGAAGCCCAGCCGACGCTCCGCTGACCATCGGGCCTCAATGGCCGACGAGTGCGGCGATGCGTTGCGCCTCGATCCCTATCTCCCTCAGCTGCCCGGTCGGAGACGGGATCTGGCCGCAGAAGAACAGGCCGGGGTGTCCGGTGGGCTTGCCGGTGGCGCGTGGCGCGCCGCGCTCGTCGAGCGCGTCCGACGCTTGCGGAAGCAGGCCGCGCAGGTCGGCGCGGAAACCCGTGGCCAGGATCACGGCATCGAACGGCTCGGTGCCGTTCTCGCCCTGCGCGCCGGTGAAAACCACGCCGTCGGTGGTGAAGCGGTCGATGCCGCCGCGCACGCGGATGGCGCCTTGGCGGATCCGCTCCAGCGTACCGACGTCCAGCAGCGGTACGCGTCCGTCCTCGGCAATCATCCGGCGCGGGCCCTTGCGCGCGATGGCCAGGCCCAGTCCCCGCGTCGGGCCGACGGCAAGGCGGATCGCCGGCGCGTTGATCGCATCGGCCAGGCGCGGCGGCAACCACGCCTGGGCGATCGCCCAGGTGAGGATCGGCAAGCCGAGCAGCTCGCGCGGCAGGATGCCGACCGGACCGCGCACCGACAGCGTGACGTCCACACCGGCTTCCGCCAGATCGAGTGCGATCTCGCCGCCGGAGTTGCCGAATCCGACCACCAGCACGCGCTGGCCGAGGTAGGCCGCAGGACAGCGGTACTCGCTGCTGTGGATCACGCTGCCCTGGTATCGATCCTCGCCCGGCCAGCGCGGCCGATGCGGAAAGTCGGCCCAGCCGGTGGCGACGACCACCGCTGGCGCGGCGTAGCGGCCGGTGCTGGTTTCGGCGTGCCAGAGGCCCGCTTCGCGGTGCAGCGCCTGCACGTTGCAATGGAACGTGGGCGCCAGGCCGAAGTGCTCCGCGTAATTCTTCAGATAGGCCACGACCTGGTCGCGCGAGGGATAGCGCGGATACGTGCGCGGCATCGGCAGGCCCGGCAGGGCGGAATGACCACGGTCGGTGTGCAGGTGCAGGCGGTCGTAGTGGCGACGCCAGACCGACCCGACACTGCCTGCCTTTTCGAGCAGCAGGGTGGTCAGGCCACATCCGGCGAGCTGGGCTGCGCAGGCCAGGCCGGCCGGACCCGCGCCCACCACGATGACGTCCGCGTCGCTCATGCAGCACTCCGGCGAGTCTTCGCGGCAGCGTACGCCCAGACTCGCCCGTCAGGTACCGGTTCCTGCGGCTGCGGAAGGGGCCTGTGCGAAGTACCTCGCCCGACGGCTACCAGATCAGATCGTCGGGCACCGGGAACTGCCGATAGTAGGCATCGTCATCGTCGGCCGTGGAGGCGGGTTCCGCACGGCCGTGGTCGAGCACGATCAGGCCCGGGTCGCGTTCGTCGAGCTTGCCGGCGACGGCGCGCGGGACCAGTTCGTAGCCTTCGCCATGCCGCACGATCACCAGCGCGCCGCTGGCCAACTGGGCGCGCAGCCGTGCATCGACCCACAGGCTGGCGATGCGCTGGCCGTCGGCGAAGCGATAGGCGATGTCGCCGCTGCGTTCCACCTTGTGCGCCTCGATGATCTGCCGCGCCTGTGTGCGCAACTCGGCGGCGCGCGCCTGGGCGTTGCGCTCGGCGGCCAGGGCACGGTCGCGCTCGGCCCGCTCGGCCTGCAGCCGCTGCGCCTCGATCTGCTCGCGGCTGGGCCCGGCCGGCGCCTTGCCCTGTCGCTGCTTCGATTGCTCGCGTGCCACCTGGTCGACCTTGCCCTTCTTCACCAGGCCGGCCTTGAGCAGTTGGTCCTGCAGGGGATTGCGCATGGGAGAACGTGGCACGGTGTCGTCGGGAAGGCGGATTGTAGCGTCGCCTGCGCGACCGCCGCGTCCTTTGCGGGCATGATGTGGCGTCATTCGGCCATCCAGGAGTCTGCATGCCCGACATCCCCAAGGCACCGCGTCCGGCGCTCGGCGAGCTCCTGCGCGAGTGGCGCGCGGCACGCAAGTTCAGCCAGCTCGACCTGGCGCTGGCGGCCGACATGTCCACGCGCCACCTGAGCTGCGTGGAGACCGGCAAGGCGCGGCCGAGCCGCGAGACGCTCGCGCGCATCGCCAGCGTGCTCGAGATGCCCCTGCGCGAGCGCAACGCGTTGCTGCTCGCCGCCGGTCACGCGCCGGAGTATTCCGAGGAGGGTTGGGGGGCGCCCGCGCTGGAACGGATGCGGCAGGCGGTGGAGCTCATCCTGGCCCACCAGGAGCCGTATCCCGCCTTCGTGCTGGACCGCCAGTGGAACGTGCTGATGGCCAACGGCGCCGCGGCGCGGATCAACCGGTTGCTGATGGACGGGAGGGAGAGCCGGCACGGCAACCTGCTTCACCAGGTATTCGATCCGGCCGATTTCCGTGCGGTGATCGTCAACTGGCCCGAGGTGGCGGAGAAGTTCCTGCACCACCTGCACGCACAGATCGTCGCCGCACCCACCGACCCGATGCCGCGCATGCTGCTGGAGGCGGTGTCGGCCTATCCGGGCGTGCCGTCGCTCGGGCGGCTGCAGGGAGCCCAGGCGCCCGCGCCGGTGCTCACCCTGGTGTTCCGCAGCAGCGTCGGCGAGCTCAAATTCTTCGAAACGATCACCACCTTCTCCATGCCGCGCGACGTGGCGCTCGAGGAGTTGCGGATCGAGTCCGCGTTTCCCGCCGACGACAGGACCGCCGCCGTTTGCGCGCAACTGGCGAGGCAGCAGGCGGCCTGACGTCGGATGAGCTCGCGGGTCGTTACCCGAAAGCTGGCGACGTCCCGGGCCCGCCGCGCGATGTGATGGGGTGCCGCCAGTCGCGACCGTCAGCCGTGCTGAAAGCGCCGCAAGGCATGTTCGTAGAGACGCAGGTCCAGCGCGTTTTCCTCCTGCAACCGGTCATACAATTCCCGGCCCAACGCCGTTTCGATGTCCCGCAGCCGCTCGTCCAGGGCCGCCTTCCTGCCTTCGCTGCTGTTCTCGACCGTGTACTGGCCGGGCAGGCTGCCTATGTAGGGCGAGAGCCAGGTACGCAGCCGGTCGAGCGAAGCGCCAAAGCGCTCGACCAGTCCGAAGAACGGCAGCGCGTCCAGGCGGGCGCAGGCTTGCGCCAGGTCGGTAGGCGTTGCGCGGGCCGTTCGCATGTCCGCTTCGCGGGCGCTCAGGTGGGTGGTCTGGAAATCGCGGATCACCGCCCCGTTGCCCGGAGTGAGGCGCCACCTGACGTAGGCCGCAAAGTCCTGTTCCCGCGCGATGCGCGCACCGAGGCTCGGGCTGTCCGGCGGTTGAAGCCGCTCGAACTCGTAGACCGAGCCGACCCGGTCAATCGGATGGCGCAGGAACAGCACCGGATGGAAGGCCATGTCCGCCGCCTCGGGCACGGGAAGTCGCGCCTGGTGGCTCGAAATCGCGCGCAGATCCGGATGGGCGCGGGCATAGTCGGCAATGTCGGCCGGTGTCAGCGTTTCCCATGGATGGGCGCCCTCGACGGCGCCGCAGGCGTCGCCGAAATGGTTCTGCAGCACCGTATCGATGGTGGTGCCGGCGTTCTTGAAGAGGTGGTAGTGGACGACGATGTGTCGCATGGGTCCGTTCGATGGCGCCGCCATCCGATCCGCACCCTGCGGATTCGGAACGTTCGGTCAGGCGTGGCCCGCGAGTCTGTGGCCTTGTCGCGTCCGAGGCAAATCGGGCGTTCGATTCTGCCTGGCCGCGGTAGCGTGATCGCCGGAAATGCAGTGCCGGCCAAGCGCGTGGATTCAGCGCTTGCCTTTGGCTTCCAGCATCGCCTTCAGGTCGGCGAACGGGTTGCCGGTGGCGGGCGCCTGGGCGGCGGTCTCGTAGCCGGCGCCGCGCACGTGGTCGATGTAGCGCGAGTGCTCGTTGTCGTGGCAGTACACGCACAACAGTTCCCAGTTGCTGCCGTCGGGCGGGTTGAAGTCGTGGTCGTGGTTGCGGTGGTGCACGGTCAGCTCGCGCAGGTTGCTGCGGGTGAACTCGCGCCCGCAGCGGCCGCAGACCCACGGATACATCTTCAGGGCCCGCTCGCGGTAGCCAAGCTCGCGCTGCTCGGCAGCACGGCGGGCTTCGGCGACGATGCGGTCGAGCTTGGCGGAATCGGGTGTCTGCGGACTCATGGCGCCGGATTATGCCAGCGGCCAGCCCCATCCGATGCGGTGAGCCGTGACGGGCGCGGCGCGTGGCAAGTGGAGCGCGCCCTGCAGGGTGCGCCACAATGGCGAGGTCTTCCCCTGGGCCCTCGACCATGACCTATTTCTGGATCAAGTCCTTCCACCTGCTCTTCGTCATCGCCTGGATGGCGACGGTGTTCTACCTGCCGCGCATCCTGGTGAACGTGGCCGAGGCGGGCGATGACGCTTCGGTGCGGGCGCGCCTGTTGCTGATGGGCCGCCGGCTGTACAAGTTCGGGCACAACATGTTCGGCCTCGCCTTCCTGTTCGGGCTGGTGTTGTGGCAGGGCTGGCGGGTGTTTCCCGCGACGCTTCCGAACGTGGTGGCGGGGATGCACTGGATCGACCTCAAGCTGGGCCTCGTCGCGGTGTTGCTGGCTTACTTCGTGGTGGTCGGCCGGATGCTGAAACGGTCGGAGCAGGGCGGGGCGCTGCCCTCGACGGTGGCGTTGCGCTGGCTCAACGAGCTGCCGGTGGTGGTGTTGCTGGGCGTGATCTTCCTGGTGCTCGCCAAACCGTTCTGAAGCGCCTGGGCATCCGGAGGCGCGCATTGCCACTTCGGCGTGTGAAACATCAGCGGGCCGCGGATCCGTCCTGCCCGGACGGATTCTGTCCACGGGATGCGGGAGCCGTCGGTGCGCCCGTCGGAGGCCGGGTGATGCGCGCCTTGCCGTAGTCGCCCTGCAGCCGTCCGGTACGCGCAAAGTCGGCGAGCATGCGGAAGTAGTCCGGCGGATAGACGGTGGAGATGCGCTGGCCGTCCTTGCCGGTTTCGAACCGGGTCATGCCGTGCTCGGTGTCCGGATAGAGCGCAAGGGTGATCGGACGGCCGCGGGCGATCAGCCCTTCCAGCCGGCGTGAGGTTTCGGCACTGGGCGCTTCCAGATCCTGTCCGCCGAGAACCCACAGTTGCGGCGTCGCTACGGCTGCCAGCGTCGGCATCGGGTCGTAGTGGAACGGCGTGCCGAAGCGGAAGGCGGGCGCCGCCTTGGCGAGGATGTCGTGCCGGCTCAGCGGCAGGATGAACCAGGTGTAGTTGCCGTGCACGTCCTTGTACCAGGGTTCGTGGCGGTACCTGGCGCGGATCGCGTCGAAGTCGTCCAGGCCCTCGGTGAAGCCGCTGGCGAACACCCGCTCGGCCGCCGCGCCGATCGCCTGGGCCTTGGCGATGACGTCGGGACCGTAGCCCTTGAGCCGCATTTCGAGCGCGATCTCCTGCTGGTCCTCGTCGATCACCGACACCGCCAGGCCGAAGCTGACGATGGCGAAGTCGACGCGCTCGCGGCGCGCGGCGATCGGCACTACCCATCCGCCCTGGCTGCCGCCCTGGTAGCCGATGCGGCCCAGCCGTGCACCGGCCAGGCGGCGTGCCTCGTGCATTGCCGCGATGGCGTCGCCGGCGAGCAGGTCGAAATCCTGCGTGTAGCTTCCGCCCGAGCCGCCGGTGCCGCGCTTGTCGTAGACGAAGGCGCCGACACCCTGCGCGGGCAACAGGCGCTGCAGCGCGTAGATGCTGCGCGCGGAGGCATGCTCGGCACCGTGCACCAGCACGACCACCGGCACGCGCGCATGACCCGGCGGAAGCAGCAGCCGGCCGACCAGCCGGGTGCCGTGCGAAACGAAGCTCGTCTCGGTGATCTGCAGCGGCAGGCGCCGGCCAGGCTGGCCGGCGAAACGCAGTCCAGCGGCGGGGCAGGCGTCGAACGTCACCTCGATGCCGTCGGGGCGGCCGGTCCAGCCGTAGCTGCTCTGCCAGCGACCGGGGGCGATCTGCTTCAGTGCACCGGTACTGCCGTCGAGCTTGCGCCAGCGCAGCGTACCGCCTTCGGCGGCCGTGACGTCGACGACCTGGCCGTCGGCAAGGCGGTACGCGCCCACCTGGCAGGGCTCGGAAGCCTGGACCAGCCGTGGAGCCGTCGCGGCCACAAGGCAAAGGAGCAGGGCAAGCACGGGATGCAAACATGGGCGACGGGGCATGGCCGGCTCCGCTGGGGGAAGCGATGGGTGTGTCAGCCAGGAGACATCAACCGGGTGCGCGGTTGCGTTTCGCGGTCGACCCGCGACCCCGTGTGGCGGCCGTCCCGGTCAAAGGCCTCGGGTAGGCCGGGTCGCCCTCGCAGGGCTCGTGCCTGTCGAGGGCGTTGATTGCACGCGTCCATGACTTTTCTCGACCGGCGATTTACGTCGACGGGTATCTAATCGGCGAACGGTGCAACGGGAGTGCTGCGCCGTTTCCGTTCCAGTCAACGTAAGGTCCCGGCATACCGCGAGCGCTTGCGCATTGTGGCGGCACGAGCGTTCCCGGTATGACGGGTTTCCGGAATCCATACCGCAGCACCCCGCATTCATCGCGGGATGTGTGATCGCGTCATACGAAAACGCCGGGACGTGGCCACGGCGCCCCCGGCGGGCTTCTGCCGCTCGTTCCCAAGCGCTGCGCCTCTGCGCCCGGGACTGGCTCTTGGCTCGAAGCATGGAGCAATGCGTGGCCCGGTGCGAATGGTCGAAGCTGGCCCGCGGCGTCCGCCGCACGCTGGTGCCGCCGTCACGGCGGCCCACCCTTCCGTGGTTCGACCCATGAACATCTTCCATCCAGCCACCTTCGACGATTTGAATCAGGCGCGGAAGATACGGATGCGGAATGCATTGATCGCCGCCGCCGCCCCCGCCGCATTGGCCCTCCTCGAGATATTCCATCCGCATCCCGGCCACCATCTGCTCGCGCTGGACGTCCGCACCTGGCTGGTCGTCCATTACTTCCAGGTTCCGCTTTTCGCCATGTCGGCCTTTTCCGTGGCGAGCCTGGTGCATGCGCAGGTTGGCTTGCCCGCGCAACTCTGCCGCACCGCCTTGTTCGTGTTCGCCTTGTGCTTCGTGGTTTTCGATACCGCGGCCGGACTGGTCGTCGGCAGCCTCGTGGAAGCGGCGCATGCCTCCGGAAGGCCGGATGCGTGGCAGGCACCCATCAATGCCATCTGGACGCACCCGATCCTGGGCGGAACCAATCATCCCCTGCTGGCCCTGGTCGGGCGGATGTCGTTGTTCGTCGGCACGATGTCGGCCGCCGTCTCGCTGTACCACGCGGGACGGCCCTGGCGGCCGATCCTCCTGCTCGCCCTTTCCGGCGGCGTGATGTACGTGTTCCCCGGGCATTCCTGGCCAGGCGGACCCCTGACCTTCGGCACCATGGCCGTGGCCATCGCCTGGCTGCATGCGGCGCGGCCGCGGATGACGCTGGATCAGTGGTTTCCCGGCATGCGCGGGCAGGATCCGGAGAGGCGCCCGGCCCCTCGCGCCAGCATCCGCGACAACCGTCAGCGTCCGTGATACTGCCGATACCAGTCCACGAAGCGGGCGACGCCGTCCTCGATCGAGGTGTCCGGTGCGTAGCCGACGTCGCGGCGCAGGGCGGACACGTCGGCCCAGGTGTCGGGCACGTCGCCGGGCTGCATGGGCAGCAGGTTCTTCTCCACCGTGCGGCCGAGGTTGCGCTCCAGCAGTTCGATGAAGTGCAGCAGTTGCACCGGCTGGTCGTTGCCGATGTTGTACACGCGGTAGGGCGCGCTTGACGTGCCCGGAGCGGGCCGTTCGGGATCGTAGGCCGGATCGGGTCGCGCCGGATGGTCCAGCGCGCGGACCACGCCCTCGACGATGTCGTCGATGTAGGTGAAGTCGCGGCTGTGGTTGCCGAAGTTGAACACGTCGATCGGCTCGCCACGGCTGATGCGATCGGCGAACAGCATCGGCGACATGTCCGGCCGGCCCCACGGGCCATACACGGTGAAGAAGCGCAGGCCGGTGGTGGGCAGGCCGTAGAGGTGGCTGTAGCTGTGCGCCATCAGCTCGTTGGCCTTCTTGCTGGCGGCGTACAGGCTCACCGGATGGTCGACCGCGTCCTCCACCGCGAAGGGCATCTTGCGGTTGGCGCCATAGACCGAGCTGGAGGAGGCGTAGACCAGGTGTTCGACCTTGCCGTGGCGGCAGCCTTCGAGCACGTTGAGGAAGCCGTCCAGGTTGCTGCGCACGTAGGCGCGCGGATTCTTCAGCGAATAGCGCACGCCGGCCTGCGCGGCCAGGTTCACCACGCGCAGCGGCTGGAAGTCGCCGAAGGCGCGGTCGATCGCCTGCGCATCGGCAAGGTCGGCGCGCAGGTGGGTGTAGGCCGGGTGCTGGGCGAACTGCGCCAGTCGCGCTTCCTTCAACGACGGGTCGTAGTAGTCGTTGTGGTTGTCGATGCCGAGGACTTCGTCGCCGCGCGCGAGCAGTCGCTGGGCGAGGGCGGCGCCGATGAAGCCGGCGGTGCCGGTGACGAGAATGCGCATCCGGTACGGTTCCTGTGGTGGACGGGGCATTCTAGCGGGCGGAGCCGTGAGGACCGGGGCTACGCGCGCTTCACCGGCCGGGTTCTTCGGCTAGACTAGGGACTCTTGCGGATGACAGGTGGCCCGCGCGTAAGCGCCGGTCGAGCGTGCGACATGGCAACTACCACTTTCCATCGCTGATCCCACGACGCCTTTGTTCCGTACAAAAAGGGCGTTTCGCCCTTTTTTGATTTCCGGGGTTCCATCCATGATCGAAGTGACTCTCCCGGACGGCAGCAGGAAGCCGTTCGACCATCCCGTGACCGTGCAGGACGTGGCCGCCTCGATCGGTGCCGGCCTGGCCAGGGCGACGCTCGCCGGCAAGGTGGACGGCAAGCTGGTGGACTCAAGCTTCCCGATCGACCATGACGCCCGCGTGGAGATCGTCACCGAGAAGAGCCCCGAGGCGCTGGAGATCCTGCGCCATTCCACCGCGCACCTGCTGGCGCAGGCCGTGCAGCGGCTGTACCCGGGCGCGCAGGTCACCATCGGCCCGGTGATCGACAACGGCTTCTATTACGACTTCGCCTACGAGCGGCCCTTCACGCCCGAGGATCTGGTGAAGATCGAGGCCGAGATGGAGAAGATCGTCAAGGAGGCGCTGCCGGTGTCGCGTTCGGTGAAGTCGCGCGACGAGGCGGTGAAGTTCTTCCGCGGCCTGGGCGAGGTCTACAAGGCCGAGATCATCGAGTCGATCCCCGCCAACGAGGAACTCTCGCTCTACACCCAGGGCGAGTTCACCGACCTGTGCCGCGGCCCGCACGTGCCCAGCACCGGCAAGCTGCGCGCGTTCAAGCTGATGAAGGTCGCCGGCGCCTATTGGCGCGGCGATTCCAGCAACGCGATGCTGACCCGCATCTACGGCACCGCCTGGCTCAACGACAAGGACCTCAAGGCCTACCTGCACCAGTTGGAGGAGGCCGAGAAGCGCGACCACCGCAAGATCGGCAAGGCACTGGACCTGTTCCACCAGCAGGAAGAAAGCCCCGGCATGGTGTTCTGGCACCCCAACGGCTGGGCGATCTGGCAGCAGGTCGAGCAGTACATGCGCCGCGTGTACCGCAAGAGCGGCTACCAGGAGGTGCGCTGCCCGCAGGTGCTGGACGTGTCGCTGTGGAAGAAGTCCGGCCACTGGGACAACTACGCGGAGAACATGTTCTTCACCGAGTCGGAGAAGCACACCTACGCGTTGAAGCCGATGAACTGCCCGGGCCACGTGCAGGTGTTCAACACCGGCCTGCACAGCTACCGCGAGCTGCCGATCCGCTACGGCGAGTTCGGCGGTTGCCACCGCAACGAGCCCTCCGGCGCGCTGCACGGCATCATGCGCGTGCGCGCCTTCACCCAGGACGACGGCCACATCTTCTGCACGCCCGAGCAGATCGAGCCGGAAGTGACCGCCTTCCACCAGCAGGCGATGCAGGTGTACGCCGACTTCGGCTTCCAGGACATCGCGCTGAAGATCGCGCTGCGCCCGGACAAGCGGATCGGCTCGGACGAGGTCTGGGACCGCGCCGAGGACGCGCTGCGCAAGGCACTGTCCTCCGCCGGCGTGCGGTGGGAGGAACTGCCCGGCGAGGGCGCCTTCTACGGTCCGAAGATCGAGTACCACATGAAGGATTCGATCGGCCGTGCCTGGCAGGTCGGCACCATGCAGGTGGATTTCATGATGCCCGAGCGCCTGGGCGCCGAGTACGTGGACGAGAACTCGCAGAAGCGCCATCCGGTGATGCTGCACCGCGCGATCGTGGGCTCGATGGAGCGTTTCATCGGCATTTTGATCGAGCACCACGCCGGAAATCTGCCGGCCTGGCTGGCGCCAGTGCAGGCGGCGGTGTTCTCGATTACCGACGCGCAGGCCGGTTATGTCCGCGAAGTGGCGCAAGCCCTTGTCGACAAAGGCTTCCGGGTCCAGGCCGATTTGCGCAATGAAAAGGTCGGCTATAAAATCCGCGAGCATACGTTGCAGAAGGTCCCTTATCTCCTCGTGGTCGGTGACCGCGAGAAGGAAGCGGGGGCCGTTTCCGTGCGTACGCGTTCCGGCGAGGACCTGGGCAGCATGCCGCTGGCCGCCTTCGTCGAACGACTTGAGGCCGAAACGCGGCGTTGATGTTCCGCGTGGCCTAATCCAACAACTCTTCTGGAGGATAGTGGTATCGCTACCACCGACAACAAGGGCAATCGCCGTAACCTCGAGATCCGCGTACCGCGCGTACGCGTGATCGGCGCTGATTCGGAACAGCTCGGGATCCTGTCCCGCGACGAAGCGCTGGCCATGGCGCAGGAAGCAGGCATGGATCTGGTCGAGATCCAGCCCAACGGCGACCCGCCGGTCTGCCGCATCATGGATTACGGCAAGTTCAAGTTCGAAGCCCAGAAGAAGGCCCAGGCCGCCAAGAAGAAGCAGAAGCAGGTCGAGATCAAGGAAGTGAAGTTCCGTCCGGTCACGGATGTGGGCGACTACCAGATCAAGCTGCGCAACATGCTTCGCTTCCTGGAAGAGGGCGACAAGGTCAAGGTCACCATCCGCTTCCGCGGCCGCGAGATGTCCCACCAGGATCTCGGCCAGAACCTGGCCAGGAAGATCCAGGAGGACGTCGGCGACAATGGCCAGGTGGAATCCTTCCCCAGGCTGGAAGGGCGCCAGATGGTCATGATGATCGGACCGAAGAAAAAGCAGTAAAAAAAGCGGCCGCCAAGGCCGCTTTTTTTTTCCTTCGCCGTCGACTTTGAACCCTCTCCCCTGCGGGGAGAGGGCAGGGTGAGGGGTCGGGGCTCGCGGGAAAGGTTGGCGTGAAGGGCGCTTGAGAAAGTCACGTCCTGGAGCGGTTTCCCCGCAAGAGCGGCCCCTCACCCCAACCCTCTCCCCGGAGGGGAGAGGGAGCGGATCGCGATGGTCCACGGTTCCCGAAAGTAAAGTAGTGATGAAAAGGCG